>JADGHA010000201.1 GCA_019689695.1 Micromonosporaceae bacterium
GCAACGCGTTCCACCGGGCGTACCGGTCCACGTCGCGGCCCCCTTCTGCCTCCCACCTCCCGATTCCAGCCGCCGAAGTGACCATTCGGTGACTGAATGTCTGCACGATAATGCGCGAAATGGCGGTTTGCCAAGCGTACGAGTGCGCGATTCGTCCCGGGCGGGCCTGGCGCGGTACGGCGGGATCCTGCACAATAGCGCGCGAACTTCAGACATATCGCGCGAGTACGAACGCGAGAGCGGCGAGTCTGGGGATGGTGGGTCGGTCGAGCAGCAGGACGGCGGTGGTCGGGCGTGGGCTCCGGCGAGCGGGGTAGGTCCCCGGCACCGGATGCCGGCGGCGAGGTCGTCATCGCGATGGACGTCGGTGGCACCCGCATCAAGTGCGCACTGGTGGACCGCGCCGGGCGCGTGCGGCACACCGAGCGGCACCCGACCGCGGCCGAACGCGGACCCGAGGCCGTCGTACTGTCCATGATGGAAATCCTGGACGCGCTCGCCGGCAAGGCCCGCGCCGAGGGCTGGTCACCGGCGGCGGCCGGCGTCGTGGTGCCGGGCGTGGTCGACGAGGCGGCCGGGGTCGCCGCCTGGTCGTCCAATGTGGGTTTCCGCGACGTGCCGCTGCGCGACCCGATCGCCGCGCGGCTCGGACTGCCGGTGGCGGTCGGCCACGACGTGCGGGCCGGCGGCCTCGCCGAGGCCCGGCTCGGCGGCGGGAGGGACGGCCAGCACGTGCTCTTCGTCGCGATCGGCACCGGGATCGCCGCGGCGAGCGTGGTCGGCGGGCGGACGTACGCGGGCGCGCACGGCGCGGCCGGCGAGCTGGGGCACGTGGTGGTGCGCCCCGGCGGTCCGCGATGCGGCTGCGGCGGACGCGGCTGCCTGGAGTCGATCGCCTCGGCCGCCGCCCTCGCCCGCCGGTACAACGCCCTCACCACGCCACGCCCGGACGCCGCCGACGACTCGCCCACGGCCACCACAGTCCGAGGTCACCAGGCCACCGCACCTGGCGGCGGGAAGGCCACAGTCTCCGCGGCGGAGGTGGTCGCCCGGGCGGGCGCGGGCGACCCGGCCGCCCGGCAGGCGTGGCAGGAGGCGATCGACGCGCTCGCGGACGGGCTGTTCATCGCGCAGTCGCTGTTCGACCCCGACACCGTGGTGCTCGGCGGCGGTCTCGCCGAAGCGGGCGAGGATCTGCTCGGTCCCCTGCGCACCGCGCTGCGCGCCCGGCTCGTTTTCCAGTACGAGCCGCGGCTGGTGCGCGCCACGCTCGGCGACGAGGCCGGCTGCCTGGGCGCCGCCCTGCTCGCCCTCGACCTGTCCGCGGCGGAGGCCGCCCGGTGAGCTGGGTTCCGGGACAGGGGTACGGCGGCTTGAGTCGGACCGAGCGGACATTCGGTGCCGCCACGGCCCCAGCGGACATGGACGCGGCCCCAGCGGACATTGATCGGCCAGCGGCCGTGCGGCGAAGGGAGGCAGCATGCGGGTAGCCGGGCGGGTGGTCACCCCTACCGGCGTGCTCGACAGCGGGTACGTCGAGGTGGACGGCGACCGGATCACGGCGGTCGGCCGCGGCGGCGGTGGCGGTTCACAGTGGATAGTCCCCGGCTTCGTGGACATCCACGTGCACGGCGGGGGCGGGCACAGCTTCACCACCGGCGACCCGGACGCGGCCCGCGGCGCGGCCGAATTCCACCTCCGGCGGGGCACCACCACCATGCTGGCCAGCCTGGTCAGCTCCCCGTACGAGCTGATGCGGGAAGCCACCGCCGCGTTCGCCCCGCTGGTCGCCGAGGGCGTGCTCGCCGGCATCCACTACGAAGGTCCCTACCTGTCCGAGACGCGCTGCGGCGCGCAGAACCCGGCGTACCTGCGCGATCCGTCCATGGCGGAGCTGGCCGACCTGCTCGAGCTGGGCGGCGGCGCGGTCCGCATGGTCACCCTCGCCCCGGAGCGGGCCGGCGCGCTGGACGCGATCAGGATGCTCACCGCGAACGGCGTCGTGGCGGCGGTCGGGCACACCGACGCCACGTACGAGCAGACCCTGGCCGCGGTGGACGCGGGCGCCCGGGTCGGCACGCACCTGTTCAACGGCATGCGCCCACCACACCACCGCGACCCCGGCCCGGTGCTGGCCCTGCTCAGCCAAGCGGCGACCACCTGCGAGCTGATCGCCGACGGAGTGCACCTGCACGACGGCACGCTCGCCTTCGCCGCCTCGGTGGCCGGGCCCGACCGGGCAGCCCTGATCACCGACGCCATTGACGCGACCGGCATGCCCGACGGCAACTACGATCTGGGCGGACAGGCGGTGGTGGTGCGCGACGGCGAGGCACGGCTTGCCACCCGGGACGGCTCCCCCGGCAGCATCGCCGGAAGCACCCTGACGATGGATGCCGCGCTGCGCCGCGCGGTCCATGCTGGAGTCCCGGTGGCGGCGGCCTGCCGGATGGCCTCGACCACACCGGCCCGCGCTGTCGGCCTGGGCGACGCCGTCGGCGCGCTCGTCCCCGGCCTGCGCGCGGACCTGGTCGTGCTCGACACTGACCTGCAGGTGGTCCAGGTCATGCGGGCCGGAAGCTGGGTCACATAGGCGAAAGCTGGGTCGGGTGAAGGGAGCGCGATGGACGCGACGGTGATCGTGACCGGTGGCACCGGTGGGCTGGGCGCGGCGGTCACCGAGGCGTTCCTCAGCGACGGCTGGCGGGTCGTGGTCCCGTGGGTGGCCGAGGCCGAGCTGGCCCGGGTGACCGCACATGAGCGGCTGGAGCTGGTCAAGGCCGACCTGTTCGACCCGCACGCCGCGACGGGTGTCGCGGTCGCGGCCGCCGCCCGGCCGGACATGCCGCTGCTCGCGCTGGTGAACCTGGTCGGCGGGTACGCGATCGGCGGGCTGGTGCACGAGGTGCCGGTGGAGGAGTTCGAGCGGATGCTCACCCTCAACCTGCGCCCCACCTACCTGATGACCCAGGCCGTGGTACCGCACCTGCTGGCGGCCGGCGGCGGTGCCGTAGTGTGCGTCGGGTCCAGGGCGGCGGTGAGTCCCTTTCCGGGCGCCGCCGGGTACGTGACCGCGAAGGCCGCCGTGGTGGCGTTCGCGCAGGCGGTCGCGGTCGAGTACCGCGAGCACGGAGTCCGCTGCAACGCGGTGCTGCCCAGCGTGATCGACACTCCGGCGAACCGGCTCGCCCAGCCGGACGCCGACCACAGCCGGTGGGTGCCGCCGGCCGAGATCGCCGCAGTGATCCGGTTCCTCGCCAGCCCCGCCTCGGCTCCAACCAGCGGCGCGGCCATCCCGGTCTACGGCCGGGCCTGAGCGCGATACGCGACGCTTGTTCGACCGTTCCCGGCGCCGGCATCGGCGGCATCACGCCATTGGGTCGCCGTCACCCACCCCGGCTCTGCTCACCGCCGTCAAGCTGGCCCGCCCCCACCGCGGCGCGCTGGTCGGCCGCGTCGCGCTGGTCGGCCGCGTCGCGGCGCCCCACCGCCACCCCGTCCCACGGCGCCCGCGCCAGCAGCCGATCCAGGAAGACGCCGAGCAGCAGGCCGGCGACCGAGTCGGTCAGCCAGTGGAAGTTCAGGTAGACCGTGGTGACGAAGACGATCGCCGGCGGTGCGAACCGCAGCCACCGCCGCACGCCCGCGGCCAGCCACGGCGCGAGCAGCAGCGCCAGTACGCCGTACCAGACGACCGTGTTGACCATGTGCCCGGACGGGTAGGACCGGCTGTACTCCCCGGGCGGCAGGGTGTTGAACAGGTCGACCGCGTCCGGCAGCGTGGAGTTGGGCGCTGCCCGGTCGGTCCACAGCTTGATCGGCAGGATCGCCACCCCGGTGAGCAGGAAGGCCGCCGCCACCGGCAGCACCGGCCGGGCCGACCGCCCGCGCACCGCCAGGCCTGCCGCGATGATCAGGCAGATCACCGTCAGCGGGCCGCCGTTGCCGAGAAAGTTGAAGGCCCGGGCCAGCCAGTAGGTCCCCCCGGTGCGGTGTCCGACGCACCAGTCGGAGACGGCCTTGTCGACATCGAGCAGGACACCCGCGGCCAGCAGCCCGGTGAGCGCGGCGAACCCAGCCAGCAGCGCCAGGTCGAGCCACCAGCCCGCCGGCCAAACCGGTCGCGGCCGCAGCCCGGCCGGCTGGAACAGCCGGCGCGCCGCAGGTGCGAGGCGTGTCACTGCCACGCCGCAAGACGCTACCCCGACCAGCCCAGGTGGTGCGCCCGACCAGCCCAGGTGCGTGCGCCCGACCAGCCCAGGTGCTGTGCGACGAGCCACGCCGGGCGGCGGGCGGGCGCCCGTAGCCGGCATGCTTGGACGCGTGCGGATCACCTCGGCCCTGATCGACCCGGCGCTGCTCGCCCTGCCCTGGTCCACGCCGCTGGAGGAGTGGCCGGCCGACCAGCTGGTGGCGCTGCCCCAGGGCCTCTCCCGGCACGTGGTCCGGTTCGTCCGGCTGGCCGGAACGGTGTACGCCGTCAAGGAGACCAGCGAACGGGTCGCCGAGCGCGAGTACGACCTGCTGCGCGCGCTCGAGCGGATCGACTTCCCGGCGGTGCAGGCGGTGGCGATCGTGGCCGACCGGGAGGACGCCGCCGGCAAGCCGCTGGACCCCGTGCTGATCACCCGGCACCTGCAGTTCTCCCTGCCGTACCGGGCGGTGTTCTCGCACACGCTGCGGCCGGACACGATGAACCGGCTGCTCGACGCGCTCGCCGTGCTCCTGGTCCGGATGCACCTGACCGGCTTCTTCTGGGGGGACTGCTCGCTGTCGAACACGCTGTTCCGGCGCGACGCCGGCGCCTTCGCCGCGTACCTGGTCGACGCGGAGACCGGGGCGCTACGGCCGAAGCTCTCCGATGGCCAGCGCAACGAGGACCTGGAGGTCGCCCGGGTCAACATCTACGGCGAGTCGCTCGACCTGCAGGCCGCCGGCCTGCTGCACGAGGCGATCGACCCTGAGGTGGTCAGCGAGGAGGTGGTCCAGCGGTACGAAGGGCTGTGGCACGAGCTGACCTACGAACAGCAGCTCAGCCTCGACGACCGGCACAACATGGAAAAGCGCATCCGCCGCCTCAACGAGCTCGGCTTCGACGTGGCCGAGGTGTCCATGTCGCTGGTGGACGGCGGCTCGGTGCGAATCCGGCCCAAGGTGGTGGACGCCGGCTACCACAGCCGGCGGTTGCTGCGGCTGACCGGCCTGGACGCCGAGGAGAACCAGGCCCGGCAGCTGCTCAACGACCTGGACGCGTACCGGGCGGAGAGCGACCTGACCGACGAGCAGCAGGCCGCGCACCGCTGGTTGACCGAGGTGTTCGAGCCGGTGGTGCGGGCGGTGCCGGCACAGCTTCGTGGCAAGCTGGAGCCGACCGAGCTGTTCGTGCAGGTCATCAACCACCGCTGGCGGCTGTCTGAGGAGGCGGGGCGGGACGTGGGTCTGGCCCCCGCGGTCCAGTCCTTCCTCGCCGACGTGCTGGTCCACCGGCCCGACGAGCAGGCCGTCCTCGGCTTCACCCCGTAGCACCGTGGCCGGGCTTCACCCCGTAGCCGCCGTAGGCGGGCCCCGGTAGCCCCGTAGGCGGGCTCACTCCGTCGCCGCCGGCTCCTGCTCCGCCTCCATTGGCGGCGGCGAGGCCTTGGTGAGCAACCAGTTCAGCCCGTCCCGGGCCGCTACCACGGCGAGCCGGTCGCCCGCGTTGACCTGCAGGGTCGGCGCGGGACTCCAGATCGCCTCCGACTGGCCGGACCGGGTCAGTGCGATCACCCGGACGTCCCCGGCGTGCGCCAGGTCGCGTATTCTCGCTCCGTCCAAAGAGGACCCCGGGCCGACCGGCACCTCGGCGACGAGCAGCACGTGCCGCCCGACCGGGAGGGTCTTGATGACCTCGCGTTCCATCATGGCCGCGGCGAACTCCGGGGCGGCCAGGTAGGACACGCTGCGGGAGACGGCGATGTTGAAGGTGCGCTGGATGCGCTCGGCCAGGTCCCCTTCGAACAGCCGGAGCACCACCCGCAGATTCGGGTTGAGCTCGCGGGCGGTCAGCGCCGTCTGCAGGTTGGTCACGTCGTCGGTGGAGAGCACCAGCAGGGCCCGGCAGGCCTTGACGAGCGCCTCCCGCAGCGTGCGCTCCTGGCTGGCGTCGCCGACGATCAGCGGGATCTTCAGCTCCTCGGCCACGGCGGCGCCGCGCGGGTTGGGGTCCTTGTCGATCGCCACGACCTCCAGGTCGAGGTCGTGCAGCTGCCGGATCACCCGGGTGCCCACGTTGCCCAGCCCCACCACCACGACGTGGTCCTGCCTCGGCTCCAACCGGCGCCCGGCGGCGATGGCCAGCCTCGCCCGGACCACCGCCTCCACGATCGCCGCGGTGAACAGCGGGACCAGGGCCAGCCCGGCCAGGGTGAGGACGACCTGCAGGGCCTCCACCAGCCCGCTTGCGTCGGTCTCCGGTTCGGCGCCACCGACCGCGGTCAGCAGGGTGACGTAAACCGCATCCCCGAGGCCGTACCCCTGGCTGGCGGCCAGCGCGGCACCACCCGCGACGACCAAGGCCAGCGCGGCGAGCGCGGCGATGCCGAGCTTGCGGTTGACCACCAGCCGCAGGACGCGCATGAGGAAGGCGATGGGCCGGCGCCGCCGCCGGGACCGGGCGATGCGCCGGGCGGCCAGCTCCGTGCCGATGCGCGGCTCGCCACGGACCACGGCGAGCACCGAGTCCGCCTCGGCCGCGTTGGCCGGCAGCACCGACGGGCGGTCGTCGCTGCGCAGGTCCGTCAGTCCACACAGGATGTCCTGTGGCTCGACCTCCGAGCGGCGGGTCACGTACAGCGACCGGCCACGCAGCTGGAACCGGCTCGGTGCGACCTCGTCCAGCGCCGCGGCCACGAACGCCGGAGCCGCGATGTCCGCGTCGGACAGGATGGTGCAGTCGCCGAGCAGCGGCGCGAAGCCGTCCCCGAGGGCGCGGTTGAACATCCGGATGACCAGCCGCAGGTCGGGGTTGAGCTCGTGCGCGCGCAGCGCCGTGTGGATGTTGCCCACATCGTCCTGGTCCACCAGGGCCAACGCGGCCGCCGACTCGATCCGGGCCGCGCGTAGCACATCCTCGTCGATCCTGCTGGCGATGATCGGCCGTACGCCCGGGATGGTGCTGAGGTCGGGCGCGTCCTCGCGGGGCCGGCGGCGCTGGATCACCGTGATCTGCAGGCGGTGCCGGAGGACCAGCTCGTGCACCAGCCGGTACGCCAGCGATCCGCCGCCGCAGACGACGTAGCGCGGTCGCCCGGGTCCGCTGCCGTTGCCCCGGATGCCCTCCCGTAGCCGGGACACCACGGCACGCGGCGCACTGGTCCGCCAGTGC
>JADGHA010000202.1 GCA_019689695.1 Micromonosporaceae bacterium
GAGTAGTACGTGTCGGGCGTACTCGAGTTCTGCCAGATGGTGTAGATGAGGTGGCGGCCGGTCTTGGCCCGCGGCAGGGTGCCGGTGAAGACGTAGGCGCCGCCCTTCACGGGCGGGTCGGTGACCACCAGGAACGGTTTGGCCTCCAGGTCGGACCAGCGCAGCGGCCGGGTCGGCCGGTAGCCGTCCCGGGTGACGTAGAGCCGGAACGATCCCCGGTGCGGGATGGTGGTCCGGTAGCGGAAGGTGAACCGGGTCCCGGCGCGCAGCTTCGTGGCCGGCCAGTCGGCGCGCGCCAGGTCGAGGCCCCGGTAGCGGTCGAGCCCGCCGCTGCACAGCTTCCCGTCCGGGATCTTCTCCCGGTCCCGGCCGTCCACCCCGGCCACCCGCAGGTTGTCCCAGTCGGTGAAGGCCCGGCCGCCGCTCGCCGCGATCGCCGCCCGGCACGCCGCCGAACCCGCCGTGCGGCTGGACTCCGGCCCGCACGCGGCCGCCCGGCTCAGCGGGGTGGTGAGGGCCCCGTGCGCGGCCGCCGGCCGGGCCCCGAGGGCACTGAGTGACAGCGGTGCGACGACCACGACCAGGGCCGCCCCGGCGGCCCTGAGCAGATGAGAAGTTGCGGTCACGCCGGGTGGTACGGATGGCGGCGGCGGGACGTTCAGCGCCGGCGGCCGCCGCCGACCAGCCGCAGCGCCCCCCGCGGCGCCCGGCGCTGCAGCACGTCGGGGAACGTGGTGTGCCCGCGCACCACGTCCGAGAAGGTGCGCCACGCCGCCGGCACCAGGGTGACCGCGGCGTGGAAGACCAGCGGGCGGTGCTGGAACGCCGCCCGCAGCTGCCGGCCCACCCGCATCTCGCGCCCGAGCGTGGCCTCGACGGCCGCCTGGTACTCGCTGGCGGCGCCGGCCGCGCCGCCCGCCATCCGCGCGGCGGCCTGCCCGGCCAGCCGGCCGGAGCGCAGCGCGTACGAAATGCCTTCGCGGGTCCACGGCTCCAGCAGGCCGGCGGCGTCGCCGGCGACCAGCACCCGGCCCCGGAACAGCGGCGACCCCTCCTGCCGGCAGCGGGTCAGGTGCCCGGAGGAGACTACCGGCGGAAACCGGTCCAGCTTGAGGCGCGCGAGAAAGTCACGCAGGTAGCGCCGGGTCGCCTCGCCCTCGCCCCGCTCGCTGATGACCCCGACCGTCAGCGTGTCGCCCTTCGGGAACACCCAGGCGTACGAGCCCGGCAGCGGGCCCCAGTCGAGCAGGACGCGGCCCCGCCAGGCCGCGGCCACCTCGGGCGGGACCGGAACCTCCGCCTCCAGGCCCAAGTCCACTTCGGACAATCGTACTCCGACATACGCGCCGAGCCGGCTCGCGCTGCCGTCCGCGCCCACCGCGGCCTTGGCCCGCACCACCTCGCCGCCGGCGAGGCCGAGCCGGACGCCCGTGGCGTCCTCCTCGATCCGCTGCACCGCCGACCCGTCGCGGAGCGTGGCGCCGGCGGCGACCGCGGCCTCGGCCAGCGCGGCGTCGAACTCGGCGCGGTCGAGCAGGCCGAACAGCGGGCGGCCGGTGCGGCGCAGCCGGCGCAGCCGGCCGTTCATGGTGAACTCGACCGCGCTCACCTCGTCCTTGAGCGGGAGTGTGACACCCGGCGGCACCGCCCGCGCGGACGCGCCGACGATGCCGCCCCCGCACGTCTTGTACCGCGGCATCGCCGCCTTCTCCAGCAACAGCACCCGGCAGCCCGCGCTCGCGGCGGCCCATGCGGCGGTGCACCCGGCCGGTCCGGCGCCTACGACGGCGACGTCATACACGGACGGATCATACGGGCGCGTCATGCTCCCACCGTCAGTACCGGCCGCCTCCGCCGTCGCCCCCGGTGGTCAGGGCGATGGCGACGATGATCGCGGCGATGATGATGACGGCGAGCGCGATCCACAGCTTGGTGAGCCTTCGTGGTCGGCGCATGTTCCCGGTGGCCACTTGCATCACCTCCGTTCCGGGCGTACCCGGATGCACCCGCGGCTACCCCGGCCGGAGCCACTCCGGCCGGGAATCGCCCGGATGAGGTGAGGTGGCGGGTCAGGCTTCGGCGGCCACCCGGTGCGGCTCCTCGGCCGCCTCGGCGAGCGACACGTCCGGCTTGCGGCTCAGCGCGCTGGGCCACCACATGAACCGTCCGATGTCGAGGTTCAGCGCGGTGACCAGCACCGAGCGCACCACGATGGTGTCCAGCAGCACGCCGAACGCCACCGCGAAGCCGATCTCGGCGAAGGCGACCAGCGGCAGGGTGCCGAGCACGGCGAAGGTACCGGCGAGCACGATACCGGCCGAGGTGATCACGCCGCCGGTGGCGGCCAGGCCGATGAGCGCGCCGCGCCGGGTGCCGTACCGCGTGGTCTCCTCCCGGACCCGGGTCATCAGGAAGATGTTGTAGTCGATGCCGAGCGCGACCAGGAACACGAACACGAACAGCGGGAAGGAGCTGTCCGTGCCGCCGAACCCGAACAGGTGCCGGAACACCAGCGCGCTGGTGCCCAGCGCGGCACCGAACGACAGCACCACGGTGGCGATCAGCAGCAGCGGCGCGAGCAGCGCGCGCAGCAGCACGGTCAGGATGATGAAGACCACGGCCAGGATGATCGGGATGATCAGGTTGCGGTCGTGCCGGGCGGCCCGCTGGACGTCGAGGTTGACCGCGGTGTTGCCGCCGACCTTCGCGTCGGCGCCGGCGATCCGGTGCACGCGGTCACGCACCCGGTCCACCGTGTCGAACGCGGCCTGGCTGTCCGGGGCGCTGGTCAGCGTCCCCTCCAGGTAGGCGAAGTCGCCCCGGATCTGCGGCTGCTGCACGCTGTCGGGCACGATCCCCTCGGTCGACGCGAACGTGTCCCGCACCTGCGCGGCGTGGTCGGCGTTGCTCACCACGACCACCGGGCTTCCGGCGCCGCCCGCGAAGTGGCGGGTGAGCACCTCTTCGCCGACGACCGAGTCCGGCGTGCCGCGGAACGACTCCTTGGTGGTCAGCCCGGTCGCGTCGAGCTGCACGATGCCGATCGCCAGGGCGCCCAGCACCACCGTGGTGGTGATCCAGGTGATGCGGGGACGGCGGGCGATCGCGGTGCCGACCCGGGCCCAGACGCCGGTGGCGGTGTGGTCGGCGGAGCCGAACCTCGGGCGGGCCGGCCAGAAGATCCACCGGCCGACGGTGACCAGCAGTGCCGGCAGCAGCGTGAGCATCGCGGCGAGCCCGACCACGATGCCGATCGCGGCCACCGGCCCGAGCCCCTTGGTGGAGTTGGTCTCGGCGATGGTGAGGCAGAGCATGCCGGCGGCGACCGTGGCCGCGCTGGCGATGATGGCCGGGCCGGCCCGGTGCAGGGCGACCGCCATCGCCTCGTGCCGGTCCTGGTGGCGGCGCAGCTCCTCCCGGTAGCGCGCGACCAGCAGCAGCGCGTAGTCGGTGCCGGCGCCGAAGACCAGCACGGTCAGGATGCCGGCGCTCTGCGCGTTCACGGTCAGGTCGGCGTACTTGGCCAGCAGGTAGATCACCGCCTGCGCGGCGACCAGCGCGATGCCGGCGGAGACCACCGGCAGCAGCCAGAGGACCGGGCTGCGGTAGGTGAACAGCAGGATCACCACGACCACCGCGATGGTGGCGAACAGCAGCGTGCTGTCGATCCCCTCGAACGCCTCGGCGGAGTCCGCCGCGTTGCCCAGCGGGCCGGCGACGTGCACGCTCATCCCGTTCGCGCCAGTGGTCGCGTCGCGCTCGAGGTCGTCGGCGAAGTCCGCCGCGCGCTCCCAGCCGTTGGGTCCGAGGTCGAGCGGGACGATGGTCTGGATGGCCTGGCCGTCCTCGGACGGGAACGGGCCCTGGACCTTGCCGTCCAGGTCGGGCAGCTGGGCCCATTTCTGGGCGTCCGCGGCGGCCTTCGCCCGGTCGGCCTGGGTCAGCCCGGAGGTCCGCTCATAGACGACCACCGCCGGGATGGTGTCCGGCGAGGTGAACGAGGACTGGATATCCAGCACCTCGGTGGATTCCGCGCTGCCCGGCAGCCACGACTTGGCGTCGTTCTTCTCTACGTCGGTCAGCTTGCCGGCGAGCGGGCCGGCGGCCGCGACCACGACGAGCCAGAACAGGATGATGGCGTACTTGGCTCGCCGGCCGGTGATCACACTCGCGACTGACCTGGTCATATAGCTCCCCCGTGGCGATTCCAGGCTGCGTTCCGCGCCATATCTTTGCCGCTACTGACGGGCGTACGCATCAGGATTATGCACGGGCTTTTCCGCCGATTCCCTTAGGGGTAACCACCGTCACAGCGCAGTTAATTGAGTCCTGGATATTTGTCTGTTGCAGCCGCCTATGGGCGGGGTTCTGCCCGTCGAACCGATCGGCCGGCACCTCTGAGTGGGATTGGGTCCTGTGCGTCCTGGGCATACCAGGGGCGAAGGAGGGACCCCAATGTCCACCATGCAGGTAGTCCTCATCATTGTCATCGCGGTCGTCGTGATCGCCGCATTCGCCGCCGGTTCCGTGCTGGTGCGCCGACGCCGGCTACAGCAACGGTTCGGCCCGGAGTACGACCGGGCCGTGGCGGAGACCGGCAGCCGCGCCGAAGCCGAGAAGGAGCTGCGTGGCCGCGAGCGCCGGCACGCCGAGCTCGACCTGCGCGCGCTCTCGCCGGAGTCCCGGCACGCGTACCTGAAGCAGTGGGAGGGGATCCAGGCACGCTTCCTGGACGCCCCGGAGGAGGCGGCGCGCGCCGGCGACGAGCTGGTCACCAGGCTGGTGGCGGAGCGCGGCTACCCGACCGACGACTTCGACGAGCAGCTGGCGGAGCTCTCCGTCGAGCACGCACACACCCTGGGCCGGTACCGGGAGGCGCACGACGTGGTGCGGCGCCACGAGCGCGGTGAGGCGTCCACCGAGCAGCTGCGCCAGGCCCTGATGCACTACCGGGCCCTCTTCGCCGAGCTCGTCGGCGAAGACCCGACAGACGGCACGATCCTCGCCCGCGACGGCTCGGCCCGCGCGCGCCCGAACCACAACGGCCAAGCCTCCGGCGCCGGCCGGACCGATGTCACCCCTGGTCACGAGGAGGAAGACCACGATGCGCTCCGACACTGACGCCGCCGCCGACAGGTACGACACCCACCAGCCCGAGGAGCAGAGGCACGAGGCTCCCGAGGGCCGCATGCCCGAGTTGCAGGAGGACGAGGGCCGCATGCCCGAGTCTCAGGAGGACCGTTCCGCCGCGCTGCCCGGCAGTGACGCGCCGGGCTTCTCCGACCCGGGCGAGGACCGGATCGCCGAGGACCGCGGGGACCGCCCGGCCCCCGAGGACGAGCCCGATGGCATCCCTGCGCCGGCCGGCGCGGTCCAGCCGGAGACCACGCTGCCGGCGGAGCAGCCTCTCGAAGTCTGGAGCAGCGGCCGGGCCGAGGAGTACCGCGACCGGTGGCGCCAGGTGCAGGTGCGCTTCCTGGACGATCCGCGGTCAGCCGCCGAGCAGGCCGAAGGGCTGGTCAGCGAGGTGCTGGACGCCCTGACCCAGGCGCTGGACGGGCAGAAGCGCGCGCTGGACGGCTGGCGCTCGGCCGGACACGTGGACACCGAGCGGCTGCGCGTCTGCGTCCGCGGCTACCGCGACCTGCTGGATCGGGTGCTCACCCTGTAGCCGGGCCGGCATGCTGGACACCGTGACCAGACCGGGCGGCTACACGCTCACCGACGTCGAGCGCCGGGTGTTCGACGAGCTGCTGGCCACCGGGGCCGGCGGCCCGGACCAGCTGCGGCTGACCCGGGTGCCGTTCGTGCCCGAGGTGCAGCTGCACCTGGCCGAGGACGCGATCGTGCTGTGGGCGCGCCTGGAGGCGGCGGTGGGGCAGTCCCTGCCGCCGCCGTTCTGGGCCTCGGCCTGGGCCGGTGGCCAGGGCCTGGCCCGGTACGTGCTGGACCACCCGGAGGTGGTCGCCGGTCGCCGGGCGCTGGACCTGGCCGCCGGCTCCGGGCTGGTCGCGGTCGCCGCCGCCAAGGCCGGTGCCGCCGTGGCCACCGCCAACGACATCGACCCGTACGCCCTCGCGGCGATCCGCCTCAACGCCCGGGCCAACGCGGTGCAGGTGGACGTTTGGGCGGGCGACCTGCTGGACGGCGACGCCGGCGGAGCCGAGGTCGTGCTCGCCGGCGACGTCTTCTACAGCCGGGACATGTCCCGGCGGATGCTGGCGTTCCTGGACCGCGTCGCGGCACGGGGCGGCACCGTGCTGGTCGGCGACCCCGGCCGGGCGTACCTGCCGAAGGACCGGCTCGACGTGGTCGCCACCTACCGGGTACCGGTCCTCGGTGCCCTGGAGGACGCGGAGGTCAAGCAGACCGACGTGCTGCGGCTGCGCAGCAGGTAGTCTTTGCCGCTTTGTTATCGCCCATGCGGTCGCCGGGACATCGGGCATCGCCTACATTGAAGATCCCGAAGCATGGGAGCGATGATGACGAATCAGCCTGGGATCAGCCGTCGCGCACTGCTCGGAATCGGCCTCGGCGCGGCCGCCGCGCCCGCGCTCGCCGCCTGCGGCGGGCAGTCCACCAGCGGCGGGGGTGGCGAGGGCTCGGTGACCTTCCTGTCCACCCAGTTCACCCCGGTCGAGGAACGGCAACGCTTCGAGAAGATCCTCGCCGACAAGGTCAGCTCGGTGAAGGTGGCCTACAACCCGGTCGAGGCGGGCGTCTTCGCCTCCACCATCCAGTCCCAGGTGGAAGCCGGCAAGGTGCAGATCGGCGTCGTCGGCGGCCTGCACGGCGACCTGGCCCCACAGGCGGACCGGCTGCAGGACGTGGACGACCTGGTCGGCGGGCGCCAGTTCGTACCGGACCTGCTGGAGCTGGGCAAGCTCGGCGGGTCGGCGCAGAAGTACATCCCGTGGATGCAGGCGAGCTACGTGCTGGCGGTGCACAAGAAGGCGCTGCAGTGGCTGCCCAGCGGGGCGGACGTGCAGAAGCTGACCTACGACCAGCTGCTGGACTGGATGACCGCGGCGAAGGCAGGCAACGGCGGCAAGCCGGTGTTCGGCCTGCCGGCCGGGCCGAAGGGGCTCTACCACCGCTTCCTGCAGGGCTTCCTGCTGCCCAGCTTCACCGGCGGCATGGTCACCACGTTCCGCAACGCCGACGCGGTCACCGCCTGGGAGTACCTCACCCAGCTGTGGGCGCAGTCGGCGCCGGCCTCCACCAACTACGACTACATGCAGGAGCCGCTGCAGCGCGGCGAGGTGCTGGTGGCCTGGGACCACGTGGCGCGGCTGATCGCCGCGCCCGGGGACAAGCCGGACGACTGGGTCATGGCACCGG
>JADGHA010000203.1 GCA_019689695.1 Micromonosporaceae bacterium
CGGTCGTGGTGACCGCACCGGGCGTGCGCGTGGGACCACCCTGGCGCAGCACCTCCGGGTCGACGTCCACGTCGGCCGGGTCGTCGATGTCGCGCTGCTTGGCCTCGCGGACCGGATCGGTGGGTGGCTCGGTGATCTCGCTCATCCACCCGGTCTACCCGCCCAGCCGGCGGCCATTCGTGCCGTTTGCCGGCTGGCCCGGCGGGTACCGCGCATTGACAACGTTCCGGGGAGTACGCGTGGATGAGGTCATGACCAAACACGTCTACCGCAAGCCACCGTGGTTCCTCCGCGCTATCGGCAACCGGCTGGCCCCGCTCAACCGGGACGTGGTCTCCGTGCTGTCGGTGCGCGGCCGCAAGAGCGGGCAGCTGCGCAGTACGCCGGTGGTGGTGCTGGACCACGACGGCGAGCGCTACCTGGTCACCCCGTACGGGGACACGGAGTGGGTCCGCAACCTGCGGGCGGCCGGCGAGGGCCAGATCAAGCAGCACGGGCGGACCGAGGAGTTCACCGCCGTCGAGGTGCCGGTGGACCAGCGCCCGCCGATCATCGAGGCGTACCTGCGCAAGTACGGCCGCATGCCGACCGTGGCCCGCAGCTTCGCGCAGCTGCCGGATCCGGCGCACCACCCCACCTTCCGGATCACATCGAAGGCAGCGTGAGGACGGCGTGACGGATCCAGCGTTCGACTCCGGCGGCGGGGAAGGCAGCCGCGACTACGTGGACGTGGGGGAGGCCGCCCGCGAGCTGGGCGGGCAGGCCCCGCTGCCCGGCGGCCAGGAGCCGCCCCGCGGCGGGGAGCAACCCGGCGGCGAGGAGCCCATCCGCCCCGTCGAGGAGTCGGAGGATGTCGCCGCCGCGGTGGAGGACGAGGCTCCGGTGCCCGAACTCGCGCCGGAGCCGGAGGAGCCGGGTGGCGGCGGGGCCCGGCCCTAGGCCCCGTCCAACTCCATGTCGACCCGCTCCGGGTAGAAGCAGTACATCCCCCGCACCTGCTCGCCGTCGTGCAGCGGCTCGGGGTAGGACCAGACCAGGTTGGGGACCACGCCGTCGGCGACCCGGGCCGACCAGTGCCGCGCGGTCCCCAGGTACGCCGAGCGGGTCACCGTCGGGCTCGGCTCCAGCAGCTCGGTGTGCACGTCCTCCGGCGGCACGTAGTACTGGGGTGGCAGGCCGGTCTCGAACAGCACCTTGGGCCGCTTCGTCTCGGCGAGCACCTCGCCGGCCAGGCTGATCCGCAAATGCCGGTCGGTGTCGAGCACGTCGACCCGGTGGTACGGGTCGCGGGCGTGCACGTAGACCTGCTCGTCCTCCTCGTACCAGGCGTCCATCTTCTCCCAGTAAAAGGCCAGGTAGCCGGCGAGCCAGGACGCCTCCGGCAGCGGCTGCGGGTACTCCCAGGCCGCGTCCGGCGCCGCCCGGTCACCCACCACGACGGACCAGTGGGTGGCCTCGCCCTTGACCGGGCAGCGGGTGCGCAGCCGGCCGGGCTGCAGTACCTCAGGGTGCACGTCGGAGATGGGGAAGTAGTAGACCGGCGGGTGCCCGGTCTCGTGCAGCAGCTTCATTTGCCGGCTGTCGGCGATCGTCTGGCCGGCGAAGACCACGCGCACCCGGCGCGGGCTGTCCTCGAAGTAGAGCAGGTGCTCCGGGGCGTGCAGGTCGGCGTTGAACTGGCCCGGTCGGGCCCCGAACGGCCCGGTGCCCGTGGTCAGGCTCACCGGCGGTTGCCCTTCATCTGTCCGCTGCTGCCCGCGTTGACCAGTTGCTGCAGGTCGCCCGGCAGCTCCTCGCGGACCTTCTGCATCAGCCCGCCCTGGACGGCCTCGTCCACCACCTCGAGCACGACGCGGCTGGCGTAGGCGGCCTTGGGCCCGTCGAAGCCGGACCGCTCGCTGACCCGCGAGATGAACTCGTCGAGCCCGAACCGGATGCCGGTGCCGCCTCCGCCGAAGATCTCGGTCCGCCGCAGGTGGTTGCCGATCTCCTGGGGCAGCTGCGCGGCGAGGTTGTCCGCCTGCCCCTCCGGGATCCGGTCGCCCAAGGTCTCCAGGACCGCCCGGGTCGCCCGCTCCGCCTCGCCCCGGCTGCCCAAACGGGCCCGCTGCTGCACCTGGCCGATGAAAGCGTCGTGTTGCATGGTGGTTCACCTCCGGCGAGGGACACTTTTGTACTCATTTGTGGCCCTACCCACCGGGCCGGAGGTCACACCTACGCCGGTCCGCCGATGAGCGCGCCGGCGTCGTACTCCCGCACCGCGGGCCGCGCCCCGATCACCGCCAGGCACGCCGCGTGCCCCGGACCGCCCTCGAGGTCGTACAGCGCGAACCTGCCGGGCGCGTCCGGCCGGCCGGCCCACCCCACCAGGCGGGCCGGCTCGCCGGCGGCCGAGACGGTCAGGTCCCGCAGCGGTACGCGCAGACCCTCCCCGGTGGCCTTCACCACCGCTTCCTTGCGTACCCAGTACCGGAAGAAGTCCCTGCCCTGGCGGCCGGGATCCAGACGGTCGAACTCCGCCCGCTCCTGTCGTGAGAGCACGGCATCGGCGAGCCCCACCGCCCGCGGCGGGGCGATCCGCTCCACGTCGAGCCCGACCGCCGGCGCGGTGGCGAAGGCGACCCCGACGAGGTCGCCGGAGTGCGCGACGGAGAACGCCGGGCCCACCAGACCTGGCACTCGGCCGGGCCGAGCAGCGGTACGCGCGGCGGGGCGGGTCGGGTCACGAGTCCACTGTGCCATCGCCCGGCACCCACCGACTGGACCTGGCCCAACGACTGGGACGACCTCCTCAGGGACAGGGAATGGCACCGGCCGCGACCGCTTCCCGGCCAGGACAGTGCACAGTGGATCGACGGGCGCGGGGTCAGCCGCCGACGAGCAGGCCCAGGTAGGTGAGCGTGGTGGTCACCTCGACCGCCGCGCCGAGCACGTCGCCGGTGATGCCGCCCAGCCGGCGTACCACGTGGCGGTGCAACAGCAGCGCGACGGCGAGGGCGGCGAGCACGGCGACCGGCCCCTGCCACGGGCGGCCGGGCACGGCCGGCACGGCCAGCAGCGCGACGGCGGCGGTGCCGGCGGCCTGCGCGGCCGGCCGGGCGGCACCGGCCACCAGCGCGCCGAGGCCGTCCGGGCGGGCCGCCGGGACGCCACGCCGGCAGGCCCAGGTGGCGGCGGCCCGGCCGGCGGCGGTCGCGGCAACCACGCCGGCCAGCGCGGCCGCCCAGCCCCGGGCGGGCAGCGCCGCCACCGAGGCGGCCTGGGCCAGCAGGGTCAGCACCAGCGCGGCGACGCCGAACGGGCCGACGTCCGGCCGGCGCATGATGGCCAGCGCCTGCTCCCGGGAGCGGTAGGCGCCCAGCCCGTCGGCGGTGTCCGCGAGCCCGTCCAGGTGCAGGCCGCGGGTGAGCAGCGCGCCGGCGGCGACGACGGCCACCGCGGCCGGCAGGCGCGGCACGCCACCGGCGTCCAGGCCGACCAGCACGCCGCCGAGGACGGCGCCGAGCGCCGCACCCACGGCCGGCGCCAGCCGGATGGCGACCGCGGCGCTGGCCCGGTCGACCCGCCCGGCCGGCAGCGGCGCGACCGTGAAGAGGGTGACGGCCAGGCGCACCCCGTCGATCACTCGGCCGCAGCCGCCGCGGGGTGTGGCCCGGTCGTGCTCGCCAGGCCGAGCATGGACTGCAGCAGCGGCAGGACGGCCAGGGCATTCGCCCCCTCGCCCAGGTCGAGCTGGGTGTCCAGGACCGGGTCGAGGCCGAGCACGTCCGCCGCCTGCTTGACCGTCGGGTGCCGGCCGTGGTCGGGCAGCAGGCACCAGTGCCGGGCCTGGCCGGCCAGGTCCCGGGCGACCAGGCCGGCGGCGGCCCCGACCGGCCCGTCCAGCAGCACCGGCGTGCGCCGGGCGGCGGCGCCGAGCAGGATGCCGGTGGCCACGGCGATGTCGCCGCCGCCCAGCTCGGCGAGCAACTCCCGCGCCCCGCGGCTGCTGAGCCGGATGCGGTGCAGCGCGTCGCGCACCGCGGCGCACCGGACCATCCAGGCGTTGTCGTCGATCCCGCCGCCCGGCGTGACCACCCGGCCGAGCAGGGCGGCCGGCTCGGCGCCGGTGTCCGCCGCGACGACCGCGGCCGCCGCGGCCGGGGCACCGGCCCCGCACGAGCCGAGCACGATCAGGTCGACACCGCTGTCCACCGCCTCCTCGGCCAGCCGCCAGCCGTACCGCAGCGCGGCCTCGACCGCCTCCGGGGTCAGCGCCGGGCCGTCCTCGATGGGCGCCGCGGTCGCCGCGTCCACCACCTGCAGGCTCGCCCCGGCGGCCGCGGCGAGGGTGGCCAGCGCGCCCTCGCCGGCCCGTGCCTGGTCCGCGCGGCGCGTCGAGTCGCCCGGGGGCGTGCCGGCGGCGACGCCACCCTCGTGGTCGCCGTGCAGCAGGAGTACGCGGACCGAGGTCCACGGAGCGGGGGCGGGGCGCGACTGGACGCCGGCCGCGAACGACACCGCCTCGGCCAGGGTGCCGAAGCCGGCGCCGGCGAGGTCCAGGCTGGCCAGCCGCTCCTGGGCGGCCTCCGGCGCGCCCTCGTCCGGCAGCGGCAGGTCCATCCCGGGCTGGATGACCAGGCCGGTCGCGGCCACCGGCAGGGTCACCGTCGGCTCGGTCAGCGCATCGCTGACCCTGGGCACCGCGGCGGTGGCGACGGCCGGTGTGACCACCTCGGGCGAGGCCGGCTGCTCGCCGGTCTGCGCGCCGCCGGCCCGTTTCAGCCAGGCCGGCTGGCCGGCCACCACCAGCACCACCGCGTCGCAGGCGTCCGCGACCGCCCGGTTGGTCGCGCCGAGGAAGTCGGCGAACACCTGCCCGGCCGGGGTGGCCGGCACCACGGACAGGCCCACCTCGGGGCTGACCAGGACCAGGCGGGCAGCGCAGCCGCGGACCGCGGCGACCAGGGCGGCGGTGGCGTCCACGAAGGAGTCCGGACGCTCCGGAACCTCGCCGGCGGACAGGCCGAGCAGGGCGGTGACCCAGCCGCCGAGGTCGTCGACGAGCAGTGCCTGGTCCGGCTTCGCCTCGGCGAGCAGGCCGGAAAGCCGGCCCGGGTCGGCGCCGATTTCCACGGTCGTCCACGACTGCGGCCGGCGCTGCCGGTGGGCGGCGATCCGCTCGGCCCACTCCGCGTCCTGCCCGTCGGCGTCCGGCGCCGAGGTGGCCACGTAGGTGACCGCCGAGGCGCCACCGAGCAGAGACTCGGCGAACTCGGACTTGCCCGAGCGGATCCCGCCGAGCACCAGTACGCTGTTCCACCCGTCAACCGACATGCCACGTACCCTATGGCGTGCCCCTGAGTGCCCAGTGGTGGCCCGCCGACTACGCTTGCCGGGGCGCGAACGCCGAGGGGAGAGCGAGACCATGCCGTGGAGCTGGCGGTACGAGGGGACGGACGGGCAGCCGGTGGCCGGCCCGGCCGAGACGTTCGGCAGCCAGGCGGACGCGGAGTCGTGGATCGGTCAGGTCTGGCGTGAGCTGGCCGGCAACGGCGTCACGACGGTCGTGTTACTGGAGGACGATCGGGTGGAGTACCGGATGAACCTGCTGCCCGCGGCGGAGCGATGAGCTGGCCGTACGGGGGTGGGTCCGCCGTCCGCGGCGCCCGCGAGGCGTTCCGCCCCAGCGCGATCTTCCTGTGCCTGGTGGCGCTCTTCGTGACCAGCGGGTGGATGGCCTGGGCCGGGTACGGCAGCGCCCGGTTCAACGTCTTCGTCTTCGTGGTCTCCGGCTGGCTGGTCTCGCTGTGCCTGCACGAGTACGCGCACGCGCTCGCGGCGTACCTTTCCGGCGACCGGAGCACGGCCGAGCGCGGCTACCTGACGCTGAACCCGCTGAAGTACAGCCACCCCCTGCTGTCCATTGTGTTCCCGGTGGTGATCGTGCTGCTCGGCGGCATCGGCCTGCCCGGCGGCGCGGTGTGGGTCGACCACCACGCGATCCCTGGCCGCGTGCGGCACACCGTGGTCAGCGCGGCGGGTCCGGCCACCAACGTGGCGTTCACGCTGGTTTTGGTCGCGCTCATCCCGGCCGGCGCGGACGTCGTCGCGCACCTGGAGTTCTGGGTCGCGGTGGCGTTCCTGGCCTTCCTGCAGCTGACCGCCAGCGTGCTGAACTTCCTGCCGATCCCCGGAGTGGACGGCGGCAACGCGCTGCACCCGTGGCTGTCGCCGGAGTGGCGGCGCGGCTACGACCTGGCGGCCCCGTACGGGATGCTGGTGCTGTTCGCGCTGCTGTGGAACGACCGGATCGGCGGCTACTTCTTCGACGCGGTGTTCTGGCTGGGTGACCGGCTCGGCCTGCCGCGCGAGCTGTACGCCCTGGGTTTTGACATGATCCGGTTCTGGCAGGGCTAGGAGCCCACCGCGGCGGCCTGCTCGATCATCCGCGCCACGGCGTCGTGGCCGTGCCGGCGGGCGAGCTCGGCCGGGCGGATGCCGTCGTCACCCGCGCAGGCCGGATCGGCACCGGCCTCCAGCAGGGCCGCCACGGCCTCCGCGTCACCGTGCTGGGCCGCCGCGAGCAGCGGCGTCCAGCCGCCCTGCTGGCGGGCGTCCGGGTCCGCGCCGGCGGCCAGCAGCAGCCGTACCACCTCCGGGTGGCGGCCGGCGACGGCGGCGTGCAGCGGCGCGATGCGCTGCCGGTTGTCCGCGACCGCGTCCACCTGCGCGCCCCGCTCGATGAGCAGAGCGGCGGCGGCCGGCGCGCCGAAGTAGGCGGCGAGCTGCAGCGGGGTGAACCCGTCCGGCGAGCGGGCATCCACGTCCGCGCCGGCGTCCAGCAGGGCGCCGACCCGGTCGGCGGCGTCCAGGGCGGCCGCCTCGTGCAGATCCAGCGGATGGCCGAGCCGTTCGAGCTGGCTGGCGATGCTGCGGGCGAGGTCGAATCGGTGCTGGTACATGGCCCACAGCACCGGCGACACGCGCTGTTCGGGATGGCGGGCCTGAGCCAGGGTGGGGTCGGCGGCGAGCAGGTCCTGCACGGCGCCGACGTCCCCTTGCGAGATCGTCTCGAAGAGGTCCATGCTGCTCCAAGCTTCGACCATCTAATATTTAGATCATCGAAACATATGGAGGCGTTGTGCCGCAAGAGGAGCTGGCCGACCGGCTGCACTCGGCCGCGGTCCACCTGCTGCGCCGGCTGGCCGCGGTGGACGGCCGGACCGGCCTGTCCCCGGCCCGGCTCTCCGCGCTGTCCGTGGTGGTCTACGGCGGTCCGCTGAGCATGACCGCACTGGCCCGCGCGGAGCGGGTCAGCGCGGCCACCATGTCGTCCACAGT
>JADGHA010000204.1 GCA_019689695.1 Micromonosporaceae bacterium
GGCGCGGGCGGACCCGGAACGCCCCGGCCGCGACCGCCGCCCGCGCGGCGCTGTCCAGCCCGGCGAAGTCCGGGTGTGGCAGGGCCCGCAGCGCGTGCGCCACCGCGGCTGGCCGGCCGGCCCGGCGCAGCCGGGCCGCGGCGTGCCGGGCCAGCCGCAGGACGTGGTCGCCGTGCCGGGCCCGCGCGGCTCGCGCCGTGTCGGGGACCGGAACGAGCACCACCGGCGCCTCGCCGAACGCCGCGACCACCTCGGCCAGCAGGCCGCCGAGCGGTACGGCCAGGCCGTGCCGGCCGCGCTCCTTGTACGCCAGGAGCAACTCCCGCAGCACCCCCTCGTACCCGCCGAGCGCGGCGCACGGCGGCAGCCCGGGCGGCGCCGGCACCGGGCGCACCGGGTGCGGGGCGAGGGCGGTCACGGCGGCTTCGCACGCCGGGCACACCCCACGCCGCAAGGGCGTACGGCTGTCCCGGCAGCCGGCGCAGCCGGCCGGCAGGACGAGGTCGACCAGAGCGGCCCAGCCGCCGCCCACCCCGGTCGGCACAGTCATTCCTTGAAGAACGGCGCGGTGGGGACCACTCCCTTGGTCGGCTGGCCGACCAGGCGGTCCGGCGTGAGCTCCACGACGGTCGAGGAGTACACCTCGTACGTCCGGTTGTCCGCTTCGATCATGACCCGCCCGCCGCTGCCGTACCGCGGGTCCTCGGGGAAAGCGACCACTTGGGTCACCTTGGAGATGCCGGGCTCGTCATGCTGCGCCGTGATCACCGCTCCGTCCAGGGTGACCGTGACCAGCGCCACCCCGGCCCGGTTCGGGCCGGCCATCACCAGGCTCGTCTCGTTGACCCAGCTGACGGCAGTGACGCTGCCCAGCAGCGGCGGGGAGGGCAGGGGCCGGGCCTCACCGCCCCCGTCGCCGCTGAGCGCGACCAGGTAGGGCTGGCCGCCGGCGACCACGGCCAGCCGCCGGCCGTCGGGGGCGAGCGCGACCGAGGTCACCGGCGCGGACAGCTGGGCGACGTTCACTTCGGTCGACTTCGCCGAGTCGGGGGTGAACTGGTAGAGCTTCCCACCCGCCGCGACGTAGCCGGTCTTCTGGCGCTCGGCCAGGACCGGCCGGCTCATCGCGCTCGTGCGCAGGTCGGTACGGATGAACCGGCCGGCCTGGTTCGGCCCGACCCAGAGCCGTAGCCGGTCCTGGTCGTGCCGGACCACCGCGGCGAAGCTGTCGGTTATCGCCGCGTACTGCACGTTCTTGTTGACCTCCGCCGGCAGCGGGGCCTCGGGCGACGGCGGCGCGGCGCCGTTGTCCACCCAGCGGACGACGCCGCCGGCCACGGCGAACTGCTCCTCCCCCCGGCTGGACACCCGGTACGCCGCGTCGCGGTCGAAGAAGTCCGAAGTGGTGCCCTCGCGCTGCTTCACGGACTCGATCTGCAGCACCACGTCGCCGCTGAAGTCGGCGCGCAGCGACAGGCACAGCTGGGCCAGCAGCTGGTCCAGGTTCTGGCTGGTCGCCGCGTTGTTCAGGTTCACCACCAGCCGGCCGTTGCTGTCCTTGTACGCGCGGCCCAGCTGCTTGGTGCCGTCCGGCAGCTTCTGCACGCTCGAGCTCAGCCAGGCGGACGGACCATCGGTGACCAGCCAGTCGATCAGCAGGTTGGGGCGGGCCGCGTCCTCCAGGGTGCGGGGCACGTAGCGCAGGTCCGGCACCAGGGTGTGCTGTCCACTGTCCCAGAAGTAGATGGTCCGCCGGTCGTACCAGCGGGCGAGCGCGGTATCGGTGAGCAGCATGACCCCCGGCGGCGGATTCACCACCGCCAAATCACCGCCCGGCGCGCCGGTCGGGCCCACGTCGAAGGTGTACGACGTGGCCGACGTGGTCGGCGGGTCCAGCGTGCCGCGGTTGGTCAGCACGCCGATCTGCTGCACATTGAGCACCACCTTGGAGGTGGACGCCGGCTTGATCTCCGGCTTGCCGCCGATCAACCGGATCACGGTGATCTGCGAGGGCTCCTGCCAGCTCCCCTGCGCCTGCGGGCTGAGGAACCTCCTGACCCGCGCCGCGGCACCATCCCAGTCCCCCGCCGGCGCTTCCAGATAGCGCCTGACGAACTCCTCGACGGTGCCCGCCCCCTCCGGGCCCGGCGGCGGCCCCTCGGCGCCGGAGCCATTCTGTTCCAGGTCCGTGATGCCCTCGCCATCCACGACCACATCGGTCCGGCTGGGCATTCCGCAGGCGGCCGCCGCCAGCCCGACGCCGAGCGCGGCCAGCAGGGCGACGATGCGGCGGTACCTCACGTGCGCACCTCGCTGCGGGTGGGTGTCGCCTGGTCCGGCACCTCACGCTGGGCGGGCACCCGGTCACCCGGGGCGGCATCGCCCGGTGCGTGCGGGGTCGGCCCCGGTTCCGGCACCGGCGCCGCCTCGATCGCCTGGCGCGGCCGCACCTCGAGCGGGGAGACATCCAGGTACGCGTCGAGCGGCACCAGCCGCAGCGGCGAGGAAGTCAGCCGCTCGCCCGCCCGGACCGGCAGGGTCAGCCGGAACTGGGCGCCCTGGTGCGGCGCGCCCCACGCCTCCAGCCAGCCGCCGTGCAGCCGGGCGTCCTCCAGGCTGATCGACAGCCCCAGCCCGGTGCCGCCGGTCTGCCGGGCCCGGGACGGGTCGGCGCGCCAGAACCGGTTGAAAACCAGCTTCTCCTCACCGGCGCGCAGCCCGACGCCGTGATCGCGCACGGTCACCGCGACCGCGGAATCGCTCGCCCCCAGCGCGATGTCCACCGGCTTGGCCTCAGCGTGCTCGATCGCGTTGCCGATCAGGTTGCGCAGCACCCGCTCCACCCGCCGCGCGTCCACCTCGGCGATGACCGGCGTCGGGGGCACCCGTACGCGCAGCTCGACCCCGGCCCGGTCGGCGAGCGTGGCGAACCTGGCGACCACGCGCTGCACCACCTGCACCAGGTCGGTCGGCTCGGCGTCCAGCACCGCGAAGCCGGCGTCGAACCGGCTGATCTCCAGCAGGTCGGTGAGCAGCGCCTCGAACCGGTCCAGTTCCGCCTGCAGCAGCTCCACGCTGCGGGTGGTCGCCGCGTCGAACTCCTCGCGCCGGGCGAACAGCAGGTCGGCCGCCATCCGTACGGTGGTCAGCGGGGTGCGCAGCTCGTGCGAGACGTCCGAGGTGAACCTGCGCTGCAGCCGGGACATGTCCTCCAGCCGGACGATCTGCCGCTGCAGGTTCTCCGCCATCTGGTTGAACGAGGCGGCCAGCAGCGCCAGATCGTCCTCGCCGCGGACCACCATCCGCTGGTCCAGCAGGCCCGCGGAGAGCCGCTGCGCGGTCCGGGCGGCGACCCGCACCGGCAGCACCACCAGCCGGGTCACCAGCGCCGCGACCACGGCCAGCAGCAGCACCAGGGCGGCGCCGGTGGCGGCGACGGTGGTGGTCACCTTGTTGGCCATGCTCACCTCGTCGGTGAGCGGGAAGAACTGGTAGAACTCCAGCGGGCCGAGCCGGGTGACCACCGGGGTGCCGTAGACCAGGTACGGCTTCGCGCCGCCGCCGATGTCCGCGGTGACGATCTGGTGCGCCTGCCTGCCGCTGGTGACGCTGCGCCGCAGATCGGCGGTGATCGCCGAACTCACGATCAGGTTCTGCGGGTAGGTCTTGAGGGTCACCCCGCTGCCCCGCACCGCGGTCACCACGCCACCGCTCTGCCGCGGCGTGCTCAGGTCGCGCAGCACGTCGGTCAGTGTGTTCGCCAGGTCCGGGTCGTTGGGTTGGGAGAACGCCTGGAGCTGCTGGGCGATCGCGGTGGCGCCGCGCTCGGCGTCCTGCTGGCTGCGCTCCACCTTGCTGTCCAGCATGCCGTTGGTGATCCCCTGCGCCACGACGTAGCCGAACGCACCGACCAGGGCGGCCGAGACGACCAGGGTGATGGTGACGATGCGCAGCTGCAGCGACCGCCGCCAGGCGCGCCGGGCGGCGACCCAGGCGGTGTGTGACCGCCGCGCCACCTGCTGCCACAGGTGCCGCGCGAGTGCAGGCGTCCTGGCGCTGGGCCGGATGCGGGCGAGGGCGGACAGGAACGGCGCGGTCACGGTGCCCCCAGGCTATCCGGTGCCCGCCTTGTAGCCGACCCCGCGCACGGTCAGGATGATCTCCGGCCGCTCCGGATCCGGCTCGATCTTGGCGCGCAACCGCTGCACGTGCACGTTGACCAGCCGGGTGTCGGCCGCGTGCCGGTAACCCCAGACCTGCTCCAGCAGCACCTCCCGGGTGAACACCTGGCGCGGCTTGCGGGCCAGCGCGACCAGCAGGTCGAACTCCAGCGGGGTGAGCTTGACCTCCTCGCCGTTGCGGCTGACCGTGTGCGCCGGCACGTCGATGTTGATCTGGTTGCCGGGAGGCCCGATGGTGAGCATCTCCGGCGCCGCGTCCTCGCCCCGGCGCAGCCGGGCCCGCATCCGGGCCACCAGCTCCTTGGGCTTGAACGGCTTGACCACGTAGTCGTCGGCGCCGGACTCCAGGCCGAGCACCACGTCCACGGTGTCGCTCTTCGCGGTGAGCATCACGATCGGCACACCGGACTCGGCCCGGATCGCCCGGCACACGTCGATGCCGCTCATCCCGGGCAGCATCAGGTCGAGCAGGACGATGTCCGGCCGCGACTCGCGGAAGGCGGCCAGGGCCCGTTCACCGTCGGCGACGAAGGACGGCAGGAAGCCCTCGCTGCGCAAAACGATGCCCAGCATCTCGGCCAGCGCGGGATCGTCGTCTACTACCAGGACCCGGGCTCTCATGCGGTCCAATATTCCATTCCGGTTCCAGGGTCTGGGAATGCCGTCCGGCCGGGTAACGGACATTCCGCGCATGGCGGCCAGAACTTGCTGCACGACCGTACGATCGGCCGACGTGCCCGTCCTCTGGACGGTTACCCGAACAGCGTCCGGCCCCAGTAGTCATCCGGCCCGCGCACGCCCGGCGGGCAGGCGAACACTCCGCTGGAGACGTGCCGGATGTACTCGTTGAGCCTGTCGTTGCGGGCCAGTTGGGTCTGCACCCGGACGAACTGCTTGCGCGGGTCTCGCTGGTAGGCCATGAAGAACAGGCCCGCGTCGAGCCGGCCCAGCCCGTCCGAGCCGTCGACGAAGTTGTAGCCGCGGCGCAGCAGCCGCGCGCCACCGTTGTGGTCCGGATGCGCCAGCCGCACGTGCGAGTCCATCGGCACCAGCGGCTGGCCGTCGGCGCCCTTGGCGGAGAAGTCGATCTCGTCGAACTCGCCGGTCTTGCCCAACGGCGCGCCGGAGCCCTTGGCGCGCCCGAAGATGGCCTCCTGCTCGGCGAGCGAGGCCCGGTCCCAGGTCTCGATGATCATCCGGATCTTACGGGTGACCAGGTAGCTGCCCCCGGCCATCCACGGTGCACCGTCACCGGCCTGTGCCCACACGTGCTCGTCCAGCAGCCTGCCGTCCTCGGCCTTCAGGTTCGCCGTACCGTCCTTGAAGCCCATCAGGTTGCGCGGCGTGGCCTGGCTGCGGGAGGTGGACGAGGTACGGCCGAAGCCGAGCTGGGAGTAGCGCACGCTGACCACGCCGAACCCCATCCGGGCCAGGTTGCGGACGGCGTGCACGGCCACCTGCGGGTCGTTGGCGCATGCCTGCACGCACAGGTCGCCGCCGGAGATCTCCGGCTGCAGCGCGTCGCCGGGAAAGTGCGGCAGGTCGGCCAGGGCCGGCGGCCGCTTGGCGGCGATACCGAAGCGGTCCCGGCCCCGGGCGTCGCGGAACAGCGACGGGCCGAAGCCGACGGTCAGCGTCAGCTGTGCCGGCGGCAGACCGAGAGCCTCCCCGGTGTCGTCCGGCGGCGCCTCGGGCGCGCCCTCCACCGCCCCGATCACGCCGGCGTCCTTGCCGGCGGTCATCCGGGCGGCCGCGGCGGTCCAGTCGCGGAGCATCTCCACCAGCCGGTCCCGGTCGTCGGTGATCACGTCGAACGCGACGAAGTGCAGCCGGTCCTGCGCTGCGGTGACGATGCCGGCCTGGTGCTCGCCGTAGAACGGCACGGCGTCCGCGGCCGGGTTGTCCGGTTCGTCACCGCTGGCACGCAGCCAGGCGTCCACCCCGGCGGTGGCGCCCGCCACGCCCACGACACCCGCTCCGGCGAGCGCGATCGCCCGGCGCCGCCTCATCACCGTCCCGAACCTCACTCGCGCACACCCTCACTTGGCGACAACTGCGGCGACCTGGCTCACCGGCTCGGCCAGCGCGTTGATCACGTCGGAGAGCTCCTTGAGCTCGGCCTGCGAGAGCTGGTTGTGCAGCTTCCAGCCGTCGCCCACCTGGTGTTTGCCGAGCGTGCTCTCCACCTTGGCGAACGCCGAGTCCAGCTGGCTGACCAGATCGGGTGACCGCTCCTGAAGCACCGGCCGCAGGGCGGCGATCGCCGCCTTCGAGCCCTCCACATTGGCGTGGAAGTCCCACAGGTCGGTGTGCGAGTACCGGTCCTCCTCGCCGGTGATCTTCCCGGTGGCCACCTCGTCCAACAGCTCCTTGGCGCCGTTGGCCAGGTTCAGCGGGGAGAGCTTCTCCGCGTTCGCCTTCGCCACGATCTCCTTGACGTCGGCCATCAGCTGGTCCGCGACCGGGCCGGACTTGGTGATGTCGCCGGTCTGCCACAGGTCCTTCTCGAGCCGGTGGAACCCGGTGAACTCCATGCCCTCCTCGACGACCTCCTCCCGGCCGTCGATCTTCGGGTCCAGGTCGCCGAAGACCTCCGCGACCGGCTCGATCCGCTCCCAGTAGGTGCGGGCCACCGGGTACAGCGCCTTCGCCTTGGCCACGTCGCCGGCCTTGACCGCGGTGACGAACTCCTGCGTCTTCTCCAGCAGGGCGGCGGTCTGGCTGCGGACGTACCGCTGGTAGCTGTCGGTGGCCTGGGACAGCTTCGCGTCCGCGGCCAGCGGCGCGGTCGATCCGCTCACCTTCAGCGGGCCTCGGATGCCCTTGCCCACCATGCCGGGCTTGCAGGCGGTCTCGTACGTGCCGGCCGGCAGCTCCACGCGCAGCTCGCGGGTGAGCCCGGGGACGATGTTCTCCACCTCGCCCATCACCCGGTCGCCCGCGGCGTACACGTAGAACTCGGTGACCTTCGACCCGCTGTTGTTCACCTTGAAGGTGACCGTGCCGGAGGCGACCTCGGTGCGGGCCAACTCGCAGGTGGTGTCGGTGGCCTTGACCGCGATCGGCCCGCCGGCGGGGGCGGGGGCCCCGGGGGGCCCGCCCCCCCCCAACCCGCCCCCCCCGCCGG
>JADGHA010000205.1 GCA_019689695.1 Micromonosporaceae bacterium
GGGCGGGCGGGCCAGCACCTCGCCACCGCTGCGGCGCAGCGCGTCCACCGCGGCCCGGCCGCCGGCCACGTAGCCGGCCACCGCCAGCCGGGCCCAGCCGCGCAGCATCCCCACCAGCGGCGCCCCGGAGTCCAACAGGGCCGCCGCCCGCTCGGTCTCGAACGCCATCAGCCGGCGCAGCGCGGCCGTCGCCGCCGGCCGGTCGAGATCGGACGGTGACACTCCGTAATGGAGCATGTCCTCCTTCGGCAGGTAGACCCGGCCCCTGCGGCGGTCCTCCGCCACGTCCTGCCAGTGCTCCACCAGCTGCAGCGCGGTACAGACCCGGTCGGCGAGCTCACCAGCCGTCACCTGCCCACCCGCCTTCGCGCCGATGGCGGTGTCGGGGGCCACGCCGAAGACCCACAGGACCATCCGTCCGACCGGGTCGGCCGACAGCGTGCAGTACTGCCGCAGCTCCTCGTAGGTCGCGTACTCCCGGACCCGCTGGTCCTGCAGGTTGGCCGCGATCATCCGGTCGAACAGCTCCCGCGGCAGGCCGGTGGCGCGGACGGTGGGCACCAGCCGCCGCAGCACCGCCGCCTGCGGCTGGTCGCCGGTCCACACCCGGGCCAGGTCCTCGGCGAACGCCTCCAGCTGGGCGGTCCGGTCGCCGGCCGCCTCGTCGCCCAGATCGTCGATGACGCGTACCACGTCGTAGATCGCGACCAGGTGCTGGCGGAACCGCCGGGGTAGCAGCCGCAGCGCGACAGGGAAGTTCTCGGCCCGCTCCTTCGCCCTGAGCAGGGCGTCCCCCGAGGTGGACAGTGCCATGTCTCTGATGCTGCAACGGAGGTGATCGTGGACTCTTTGCCGCACCGAGTGAATCTGCGTCCCGAAGTTGTCACCCGCGTACAAGTTTGTTAAAGCAGTTCAGCCGGGCCCCGGTTATGGGGTAGAACGGAGATGTGCCGGCCAACAACCCGGCCAGTGGCGCGCGGCTGGAGGATCTTGAGGCCGCCCTGGTGGAGAGGCTTCCCCAGCTACTCGACGAAGTCGGTCGACTGCTCAGCGCCGACTGGCCCGACTACGCACAGTTCCTCGCCGAGGAGAGCGACGAGGTCGTCGCGGCGGCGGAGACCGCCGTCCGGCGCCTGGTCAGCATCGCCGAGCAGGGCCTGTCGCAGCTGCCGGCGGACGCGCTGTCCGAGTCCGCGGCGCAGGTCGCGCTGTTCGAGGAGATCGGGCGCGTGCAGTGGCGGGAGGGGCGCGAGCTGACCACGCTGCTCTCCGCCTACCAGGTGGGCGCCCGGGTGGCGTGGCACCACGTCTCCGCCACCGCGCTCGAGACCGGCGTACCCCCGCACGTGCTGGCCGCGCTCGCCGAGGCGGTGTTCGCCTTCGTCGACCAGCTCTCCTCGTCCTCGGCCCGCGGCTACGTGATGGAGCAGCAGGAGTCGGCGATCACGCGGGAGCGGCTGCGGGACGAGCTGGTCGAGCTGCTGCTGTCCGACCGATCGGACACCGCGGCGGTCCGCGCGGCCGCGGCGCGGGCCGGCTGGCTGTGGCCCAAGCAGGCTTCGGTCATCTTCGTCGACCCGGGCAACCCGCTCGGCCGGGCGGTGCTGTCCCGGCTGGACAGCAGCTGCCTGCCGGTACGCCGGCGCGGCCTGCTCGGCGTGATCATCCCCGACCCGGCCGGGCCGGGCCGGCGCCAGCGGGTGGCCACCGCGCTGCGCGGGGCGCAGGCGGTGGTGGGCCCGGCGGTGCCGCCGGAGCAGCTGCCGGCCAGCCTGCACGTGGCGGAGATCGCGGTACGCCTGCAGCGCACCGGCGTCCTCAACGACGACCCGGTCTTCGTGGACGAGCACCTCGACGCGATCATCGTGCACCGCGACGACCGCCTGCTCACGGCACTGCGCGAACAGGTCCTGGCCCCGCTGGACGGGCTGCCGCCGGCCGTACGCCAGCGGCTGGCCGACACGCTCACCTCCTGGCTGCGGCACATGGGCGACCGGCACGCGGTCGCCGCCGAGCTGCACATCCACCCGCAGACCGTCCGCTACCGGCTGACCCAGCTCCACGAGCTGTTCGGCCCCGCCCTGGAGGACCCGGCCAGCCGGGCCCGGCTGATGCTCGCCCTGGAGTGGGGCGCTCCCTAGTCAGGGCGCGCCGAGACCACCGGCCCGGGCCGGTGACGTGGGTGCGTCAGCGGGCTGGGCGGCGGCGAGCTCGGCGAAGACCGCGCTGACCGCCTTGGTCAACGCCTCGCGGTCGGCGACCAGCGCCGGGTCCACCTGGATGCCGATGCAGAACAGGCCGTTCCAGCTCAGCGCGCCGACCGTCAGCGGTGCGCCGGGCGCGAGCGGCAACATCGGGTAGACGTCGCGCATGGTGCCGCCGGCCAGGTAGAGCTGAGTGGCCGGGCCGGGCATGTTGGACGCCACGGCGTGGAAGAACCGGCCGCCGTAGACGGTACGGGCGAACCAGCGGTGCACCGGCGGCGGCATCAGGTCGCCGACGGTCTGCATGACGAACCGGGTGGCCAGTGCCCGGGTGCCGGTGTGCAGCCGGTTGCTGTGCGCGGCGATGTCGGCCAGCCGCTCCCGTTCGGCACCGGGGCCGAGCGGCAGGTCCATGATCACTGCGGCTGTGGCGTTGCCTTCCTGGCCGGACGTGGCATCGCGCACCATCAGCGTCACCGACACCCGCAACTTGCTGGGCAGGCAAGTCGGATCGGGCACGGCGCGGCGCAGCCCACCGGCGACGGCGCACAGCATCAGGTCGGTGACCCGGACCCGGTGCCGGCGGGCGGTCTGGCGTACCTCGTTGACCGGCAGGCAGACCAGGCCGACCCGGCGCTGTGCGGTCCCGCTGCTGGGCAGCCGCCCGGCCGGGCGCCCGTCGGTGGCCAGCTGCCCGAGACCGACGGCGATCGCGGTAGCCCGGCGGAGCCGGCTGGGCTTGTTCGCCGGGGGCACCCGCATCGTGTACGGCGGTTCGAGGAAGTTCAGCGCGTGCATCACCACGCCGATGCCGTCACCGATGGAGTGGTGGACGAGGAACGGTGCGCACGCCCGTCCGGGTGCGAAGCCGTGGATGATCGGGAACCGCCACATCGGCCGATCCTGCGGCAGCGGGGTCGCCACGAGCTCGTCGAGCAGCGCGTACAGTGCCTGCTCGCCGCCGGGCAGCCCGTCCGGGCCGGTCAGGTCGTACGAGGGTACGTGCCAGCTCCAGTCGATCTCGGGTACGTCCACCCAGCGCGCCCGGCGCCACCGCGATGGCTGGACGAGGACCTGCCGCATCCGAGGCAGGCGGTCCATCTTCGCCCGGATCGTCGCGGCCAGCTCCTCGGCGGTCGGCGAGCCGGGGGGAAGATCCGAGGTGTCGATCATCACGATACCGCCGACGTGCTGCGGTGCGGTGGGGCTCTCCACGTGCAGGAAGAAGGCGTCGGCGGCGGAGATCCGGTTGGTGGTCACAGTGGCCGCGCCCTCAGCCGGCGTGACGACCGCGACGCAGGCCAGCACCAGCAGCGTCCCGGCCAGTGCGTCCAGAATGTAGTGGTTGGCCGTCGCCATGATGACGCAGGTGGTGCCGACCACGTGTACCGCGCTGAGCAGCTGCACCATCCGACCGGCGCGCAGGCGCACCAGGACCACGCTCACCCATAGCGCCCAGGCTACGTGCAGCGAGGGCATCGCCGCGAGCTGGTTCGCCGAGCTGACCAGCGGCGAGCCCCACGACCCCCAGGTGTGGCCGAGCCGCACCGTGTCCACGAAGCCAAGGTCGGGCACGAGCCGGGGCGGCATCACCGGGAAGAGCGCGAAGCAGGTGATGCCGAGCGTGTTCACCAGGGCGAACGAGGTGCGGGCCCAACGGTAGGCCTGGGGATGGCGCAGATACAGCCAGATGAGCAGGGCCAACGCGGCGAGCACGTAGCTGATGGCGTACTCGTAGTTCGCGACGGTCCGCAGCACCCCCTGCTCGGCGAGCCAGTGGTTGAGGGTGCGCTCGATGTCGACGTGCAGCCACTGCTCGAGCCGGAAGACGTTCCGCCCGTTGCGCTCGGCCACCCCCTGCCGCCGGGTGTCGAACGCGGCCACCGCCCCGTAGAACGCGAGCAGGGCCAGGGCGCCCAGCAGTTCGCGCCCGAGCCTGGGCCGCCATTCCCGGTGCTCCCCGCCCACCGCACGCCGAACCCCAGCCGGCGAACTGTCGGTCACCTACTCCTTGTAGCACGTACCGGCGTGGCTCACCCCCCACTAAACGGCATGTGCTGCGTCACGCGCCTGGCCGGCCAGTCGTTGCCGGCCCGTCGTGGGCGTTCAGCCCGCCGTGCCGGGCGACGGCGAGGGGTGCGGGAGCGGGGCGCGCAGCTGGTCGGGGTGGCGGACGTCGTGGGCCAGCTCGCGTTGCACGGTCGGCGACTGGGCCAGGCCCAGGGTGCCCAGCACGATCAGCAGGCCGGCGGCGGCGACCGCGGCCAGCTGGCCCGGCGTGGTGGGCGGCGCGACATGGAAGGCCATGATCCCGATGACGTAGCTGACCAGGGGATTGGTGATGGTGCTGGCGGAGACCGCGGCGGACAGCGAGCCGGAGGCGAACGCCTCCTGGCCGAAGATCAGGCCGCACAGCGTGGAGAAGGCCAGCGCGTAGCCCGGCCAGTCCCGGGCGGTGGCCGCGACGCCGCGGACCACCAGGTCCTCGGCGGTGAGCTTCATCAGCACCGCGCTCATCGCGGAGCACAGCCCGGCGGCCACCGCCAGCAGCGTGGCGTGGATGGCCGGCCGCCGCCCGGCGGCGACCGCGACCAGCAGTCCCACCACGATCATCACGAGGAAGCCGGCGAGCAGCACCTTCGGCCGGTCGGGCGTACCGGAGATCGGCGCGGTGCCGCGGACGGCGAGGAAGACGGTGATGCCGCCGACGATCGCGGTCATCGACACCCAGTCCTGGCGCAGCGGCCAGCACCGGTGCCACAACGCGCCCAGCGGCAGGATGAACAGCAGCTGGGCGGCGAGCAGCGGCTGGACCAGCGCGACCGAGCCGAAGTGCAGCGCGGCACCCTGGATCAGGTAGCCGAGGATGTTGGCCAGCCAGCCGTAGAACCACAGCGGCGAGCGCACCAGCTTGCGGATGAACAGCAACAGCGGCAGTGCGCGGGTGATCTGGCCGAGCGCGCGGCCGGCCGCCCCGCCGGGGGAAACGGCGGCCCCGCCGGGGGACACGGCCGCGAGCCTCGCCGCATGTTGCTGCAGCGAGGCGGAGACCGCGAGCGCGAACGCGGCGAGCAAACCCAGGACGACGACCAGTAGCACCGCTCCGATCATCCCACGAACGGGTGACATACCCGCGCGTCATGAGACGTTCCTTACGGTGGTGACCGCCGTCACCGCCCGGTTCGCCGGCAACCTCCCGGCCGGGTCGCGGTGCGGTCAGGCCGTGGAACCGCGCAGCCGCCAGCGCAGGGTGACCCCGGGTAGCCGCCGCAGTGAGCGCCAGCCCCAGAACGCGCAGCCGGCTATGGTCAGCGTGGTGAGCACGCCGCTGAACACCCCGCGCGAGAGCAGGCCGGCGTCGACGCCCCAGTGCAGCAGGCCGATGCTCATCGCGGCGTCCAGCAGTCGCGAGCCGCCCCATACCATCGCCACCTGGGTGAACATGCGGCGTACGCCCCGGCGGTGGAACAGGTGCGCGGGCAGGCTGATGAAGTCCCGGGCGAGCCGCGCGGTCACCGGCCGGCCCATCGCGGCGCTGCCCAGGAACAGCGCCGCCATCAGGATCGACCCGAAGGCGGGCTGGAGCAGGTAGACGACCGCGCTGGACAGGGCGAGGGCCAGGCTGGCCCGACCGACCAGCAGCCCCACGCAGAGCAGCAGCGTGCCCGGCATCTGGTGGCCGGCCAGCCAGCGCACGATCAGCGTCAGCGCGCACCAGCCGAGCACCGCGGAGAGAGCGGTCACCAGCCCCACCATGTGCATTACCGCGTACAGCAGGAGCGTCGGCACGAAAACGGTTTCGCAGAAGATCCGGGCCGCACGCACCAGATGGGGACGTAGCTCGCCCACCTCGATCACGATGTCCGGCTCACGGCGGACAGCCAGCTCGCTGCCCACCTGCCGAAAGACCGTCACACCATGATTCTGGAACACCGGTGGCGGTCGCGCGACTGACCGTTACGTGGATTGTGCCGGCGAGGGCGACCGCGACAAGGGTGCCCGAAGTTGTTCCTGGTGCTCCGCGTTCTGCGCCAGCTCCCGCTGGACGGTCGGCGAGTGGGCCAGCCCCACCGTGCCCACCATCAGCAGCAGGCCGGCCCCGGCGATCGCGGCCAGCTGCGGTGGGCTGCTGGGCACCGCGACCTGGAAGGCCAGCACGCCGACCAGGTAGCTGGCCAGCGGGTTGGTGATGCTCATCGCGGAGACCGCCGCAGCCAGCGAGCCGGACGCGAACGCCTCCTGCTCGAGCAGGAGGCCGAGCACGGAGGAGACGGCCAGCGCGTAGCCGGGCCAGTCGGTCGCGGTGCCGGTGACGCCCTTCTCCACCAGGTCCTCGGCGGTGAGCTTGATCAGCACCGCGCTCATCGCGAAGCACAGCCCGGCGGCGACGGAGACGAGCGTGGCGTGGACCGCCGGCCGGCGCCCGGAGGCCAGCGCCACCAGCGCGCCGGCCAGGACGGCCGCGGAGACGCCGGCGAGCAGCACCCTCGGCCGGTCGGCCGTGCCGGACAGCGGCGCGGTGCCGCGTACGGACAGGAACAGGGCGATGCCGCCGACGATGGCGAAGGCGGCGATCCAGTCCCGCCGTAGCGGCCAGCACCGGTTCCAGACCGAGCCGAGCGGCAGGGCGAACAGCAGCTGGGTGGCGAGCAGCGGCTGGACCAGGGCGACCGAGCCGAAGTGCAGCGCGGTGCCCTGCACGATGAAGCCGAAGAGGTTGGCCAGCCAGCCGTAGAACCACACCGGCGTGCGTACCAGCCGCTTGACGAACAGCAGCAGGGGCAACGCCCGGGTGATCCGGCCGACCGGCAGGTCGGGGTGGCCGGGCCCGTGGCGCGCCACCGCGATGCGGGCGGCGTGCTGCTGCAGGGAGGCGGACGCCGCGAACATGAGCGCGGCGACCAGCCCGAGAGCGACGGCTACCGGCACGACGGATCCAGCGCGCGGCGATGCGGCGGGCATGCCCGCCGGTCCCGACCTGTGATCATCCCCCACCCCCGAACCGGCCCGCCAACCTGCGGGAGCCACCTGGCATGGGTCCCCGACCCGCCACC
>JADGHA010000206.1 GCA_019689695.1 Micromonosporaceae bacterium
TGCGTCTGTTGTTTATAAGAGACAGGGTGGGGGGAGCGGCGGGTGGACGGCGTGCTCGTCTGCGACCTGCGGGTCAACGACCACCGGGTGCCGGTGCTGGAGGAGCTGCAGCTGCCCGCCGTGGTGATCGGCGGCCCGGACGGCGTGGGCCGGCTGGCCAGCGTCTGGCATGACGATGCGGCGGCGCTGGTCGAGACGATGGAGTATCTGGCGGCGCTCGGGCACCGGCGGGTGGCCCGGGTGGCCGGCCTGCCCGACCTGCTGCACACCGCCGTCCGCACCGAGGCGTTCGGCAAGGTCAGCCAGCGGCTCGGCCTGGAGCAGGCGGTCACCGTCACCGCCGACTACACCGGCGAGGAGGGCGCCCGGGCCACCCGCCGCCTGCTCAGCGCCGCCCAGCGCCCCACCGCGATCATCTACGACAACGACGTGATGGCCATCGCCGGTTTGGCGGTGGCCCAGGAGATGGGCCTGACCGTGCCGGGCGACCTGTCCCTGGTCGCCTGGGACGACTCCCCGCTGTGCCAGCTGGTGCACCCGCAGCTGACCGCACTCACCTGGGACATCCCCACCTACGGGGGGCACGCCGCACGCCAGCTGCTCGCGGTCATCGCAGGCGAGCAGGTACCCAGCATCAAGGCGGAGGCGGCGCGGCTCGCACCGCGCGGAAGCACTGCGCCACCCCGCGCCGGACGCTAGACTCACGGCGTTACGCGACTGGCGCTGTGCATCAGGTGGAACTGACCACCAGGGAGCCAACGGACCGCGCGCCGCGCGCCTGGGTGCGGCGGTCATGCCCTGCTCAGGAGGAGTCATGCACGTACCGCCGATCCACAGCCTGACCCAGACCGACTGGCAGCTCGCCGAGCTGATCCAGCGGGAGGCCCAGCGCCAGCACGACAAGCTGCGGATGATCCCCTCCGAGAACTACGTGTCCACCGCGGTGCTGGAGGCCACCGGCTCGGTGCTGACCAACAAGTACTCCGAGGGCTACGCCGGTCGCCGCTACTACGAGGGCCAGCAGCTGGTGGACCCGATCGAGCTGCTCGCCATCGAACGGGCCAAGGCGCTGTTCGGGGTGGAGCACGCCAACGTCCAGCCGTACTCCGGCTCGCCGGCCAACCTCGCCGTCTACCTCGCCTTCGCCCAGCCGGGCGACCCGGTGATGGGCATGTCGCTGCCGATGGGCGGCCACCTCACCCACGGCTGGTCGGTCTCCGTGACCGGCAAATGGTTCCGTCCGGTGCGCTACGACGTGCGCCGCGAGACCGGCCGGGTCGACCTGGACCAGGTGCGCGACCTGGCCCGGCGGGAGCGGCCGAAGGTGATCTTCTGCGGCGGCACGGCCATCCCGCGCACCATCGACTTCCCGGCCTTCGCCGAGATCGCCCGCGAGGTGAACGCCATCCTGGTCGCCGACATCGCGCACATCGCCGGGCTGATCGCCGGCGGGGCGCACCCCTCCCCGGTGGGCCACGCGGACGTCATCTCCACCACGACGCACAAGACGCTCCGCGGGCCGCGCGGCGCGATGCTGATGAGCACCGCGGAACACGCCGCCGCCATCGACAAGGCCGTCTTCCCCGGCCTGCAGGGCGGCCCGCACAACCACACCACCGCCGGCATCGCGGTCGCCCTCCACGAGGCCGGCACGGACAGCTTCCGGGCGTACGCCCACCAGGTCGTGGCGAACGCGAAGGCGCTCGCGGCGGCGCTGATCGAGCGCGGCTTCGACCTGGTCTCCGGGGGCACCGACAACCACCTGATCCTGATCGACCTCACCAGCAAGGGCATCGGCGGCAAGCCGGCGGCGAAGGCGCTGGACCGGGCGGGGATCGAGACGAACTACAACACCGTGCCCTACGACACCCGCAAGCCGTTCGACCCGTCCGGCATCCGCCTGGGCACGCCGGCGCTGACCACGCGCGGGCTGACCGAGGCGCAGATGCCGCAGATCGCCGCGTGGATCGACGAGGTGGTGAGCGCGGCGGTCAAGGAGGACGAGGCGGTGCTGGACCGGGTCGCCGGCGAGGTGCGCGAGCTGCTTTCCGGCTATCCGATGCCCGGCTGGGCCCCCCAGCCCTGACCGGCGCGGCCCGATCCGTCTGGAGCCCCGGTTCGCCGCGGCGTGGATTTTGTCACACCCGGCAGTAACACTGTGCCGACCGATGAGTTTCGGCGCCCCGGGCGGTCCTACCCCTGAGGTGCACTGTGAGACCGGACGGAGGACGAAACCGATGAGCGGCGTACGGGTACTGGTAGGCACGCGCAAGGGCGCGTTCATACTCACATCGGACGGCAGCCGCAACGACTGGACGATCGACGGACCCCACTTCGGCGGCTGGGAGGTCTACCACCTCAACGGGTCACCCGCGGATCCAGACCGGCTCTACGCGTCCCAGTCGGGTGGCTGGTTCGGGCAGCTGATCCAGCGCTCCGACGACGGCGGCAAGACCTGGACCACGGTGGGCAACGACTTCACCTACGCCGGCGGCGCGGGCGAGCACCTGTGGTACGACGGCACGCCCCGCCCGTGGGAGTTCAAGCGCATCTGGCACCTCGAGCCGACGCGCGACGACCCCGACACGGTGTATGCGGGGGCGGAGGACGCGGCCCTGTACGTGTCCACCGACGGCGGCCAGAAGTGGACCGAGCTGACCGCCCTCCGGACCCACCCGACCGGGCCGACCTGGCAGCCCGGCGCCGGCGGGCTGTGCCTGCACACGATCATCCTGGATCCGGCCAACAAGGACCGGATCTACGTGGCCATCTCGGCAGCCGGCGCGTTCCGCAGCGACGACGGCGGAGCCAGCTGGTTGCCGATCAACAAGGGCCTGCGCTCCGGGGAGATCCCCGACCAGGACGCGGAGGTCGGTCACTGCGTGCACCGCATCACCCAGCACCCGGCGCGGCCGGACACGCTGTTCATGCAGAAGCACTGGGATGTCATGCGCAGCGACGACGCCGGCGCGAGCTGGCGCGAGGTGAGCGGCAACCTGCCCTCGGACTTCGGGTTCCCGATCGCCGTCCACGCACACGAGCCGGAGACCATCTACGTCGTGCCGATCAAGAGCGACTCCGAGCACTTCCCGCCGGAGGGCAGGCTCCGTGTCTACCGCAGCCGGACCGGTGGCGAGGAGTGGGAGCCGCTGACCAATGGCCTGCCCCAGTCCAACTGCTACGTCAACGTGTTACGCGACGCGATGGCGGTGGACACGCTCGACCCGTGCGGGATCTACTTCGGCACCACCGGCGGCCAGGTCTACCACTCGGCGGACGGAGGCGACAGCTGGGCGCCGATCGTCCGGGACCTGCCGGCGGTGCTCTCCGTGGAAGTCCAGGTGCTGCCGTGATCCGGGTCATCCTCCCGGCTCACCTGAAAAACCTGGCGCACGTCCAGGGCGAGGTACAGCTCGAGGTGGCCGGCCCGGACCAGGATCCTGGGCCGGTCACCCAGCGCCGGGTGTTGGATGTCCTGGAGGCGCAGTACCCGATGCTGCTCGGCACCATCCGGGACCGGCACAGCGGCCAGCGTCGAGCGTTCGTCCGCTTCTACGCCTGCGAGGAGGACCTGTCCAACGAGCCGCCGGACGCGCCGCTGCCGGAGCGGGTCGTCGCCGGCCAGGAGCCGTTCATCATCCTGGGGGCGATGGCCGGCGGGTAGCCCGACCGGGCGGCCCGGCGGTGGGTGGCGGGACCGGCTGGTGGGACGATGGGACGGTGACGGGCACCAGGACGACCAAGTTCCGCTACCACGCGGCGATCGCCGTGGCCGGGTTGATCACCCTCATCGGCGCGATACCGGTCGCCACCGCCGCCTGGTTCCTGCTGCCGATCCTGCTGGTGCCGCTGGCGGTGACGGTCTGGGCCTGGCTGGCCGGCACCGACGTCGGCCCGGACGGGCTCGTGGTCCGGGCGCTTCTGGGCCGCCGGCGCATCCCCTGGCCGTCGGTGGCCGAGCTCGGCGCCGACGCACGCGGCCGGGCGTACGTCAGGCTCGCCAACGGCGCCGCGGTCTCCCTCCCTGCGGTGACCGCGACCGACCTGCCGCGGCTGGTCGAGGCGAGCGGCAACCAGGCCACGCCCGGGCACGCTGAGTAGCGTGAGCCGACTGGTTCACAGCCGGCGTGGCTAGGCTTGGCCGGGTGAGCGCCCCGAGCAAACTCCGGCCGCGCCGCCGCCCGCCCAGGCTCCGTCGCGTCGGCGCCGGAGCCCGGTCCTGCGCGTCAGGCATCAAGGCCGCAGGCGCCTTCGTGGCGGCGCTCGCGGTGCTGACCACCGCGGCCTGCAGCTTCGGGCCGCCGTCCGCGGACGAGCGGGGCGCTCCACCCCGGCTGCCGACCCCGTCCACCTCGCCGAGCCGCGCCGGCGACGACAGCGCGTCGGTGGTGGCCACGGTCATCGCCAAGGGCCTGTCGGTGCCCTGGGGCATCGCGTTCCTCCCCGACGGCGGCGCCCTGGTCACCGAGCGCGACAGCAAGCGCCTGCTCAAGCTCGGGCCGTCCTCCACCCCGGACGGGCTCACCGTCACCGAGCTGGGCACCATCGACCAGGCCGTGCCGCAGGGTGAGGGCGGGCTGCTGGGCATCGCCGTGTCACCCAAGTACGAAACCGACAAAACGGTCTTCGTGTACTACACGACGGCGATCGACAACCGGATCGCGAAGCTGGACCTCAGCACGGGCAAGGCCAGCGCTCCGCAGCCGATCGTGACCGGCATCCCCCGCAACAGCAACCACAACGGCGGGCAGCTCGCGTTCGGCCCCGACGGCTTCCTGTACGCCACGACCGGCGACGCCGGCCAGAGCGCGCAGGCCCAGGACCGGGCCAGCCTGGCCGGCAAGATCCTGCGGATGACCGCGGACGGCAAGCCCGCCCCCGGCAACCCCGACCCGAAGTCGCTGGTGTTCAGCTGGGGCCACCGCAACGTCCAAGGCATCGCCTGGGACGCGAGCAAGCACGCCTACGCCACGGAGTTCGGCCAGAACACCTGGGACGAGATCAACATGATCGAGCGGGGGAAGAACTACGGGTGGCCCCGGGTCGAGGGCAAGGGCACCGACACCCGGTACGCCAACCCGCTGGTGACGTGGCCGACCAGCGAGGCGTCCTGCTCGGGCGCGGCAGTGGTCGACCGGATCCTGGCCGTAGCGTGCCTGCAGGGGGAGCGTGTCTACCTGATGGAGCTCACCGCGCAGGGCACCATGCTCGGCCAGCCGCGGGCGTTCCTGGTGGGTGAGTACGGGCGGCTGCGCGCCGCGGTCGCGGCGCCGGACGGTTCGCTGTGGGTCAGCACGTCCAACCGGGACGGCCGGGGCACACCGCAAGCCGACGACGACCGCATCGTGCGGCTCGTCTTCTCCAGTTCGGGCGGGGCCGGAAAGAGCTGAGTTCCACGAAACATCCATCCAGGTACAGCAAGATCATGAGTGGCAGCGGCAGACCACGGTCCGTCGCAGGTTTCGCCCGGTCCGGCGCGCGGGCGGCCTGGGCAGGAGTACAGGTCGCCCGGTCACGGATCCGGGCTGGAGCGCGCTCAGCCCTGCAGCCCGGCCGGGCTGCCGCGCGCTCGGCCCTGCAGCGCGGCCAGGCTGCCGCGCGTTCCGCCGTCCAGAACGGCCCGGCTGCCGCACGCTCGGCCCTGCAGGGCGGCCAGGCTGCCGTGCGTTCCGGCTTGCGCGGCACCCGGACGGGTGTGGTGGGGACCTGGCGGCGGCTGGTGGCCAGCCGCGCGGCTCGCCGCGCCGCCGTCGCCTTCGCGGTCCTCGTCGTCAGCCTGGTCGGGACCGTCGCCGGCCTGCTGCTCGGCGGCAGGCTCGCCGCGGAGGTCGGCCCCTTCCGGGCCGAACTGGCGATCACCCCATCGCTCACCGGAGACACCAAGGTCTTCATCCCGCCGCTCGGGGCGCTGAGCCTGGACAGCCACGACGGGCCGGCACACCTGTCGATCCGGGTCGGCGCACTGGACCAGTCCCGCGCCGAGGCGATCATCACCAGCCCGAACGGGTTCACCCTGGCCAGCCAGGACGCGGTGCACGACCTGAAGGAGGACGCGATCCGGCTGGGCCTGCGCACGCTCGGCGTGACGGTGCTCGGATCGCTCGTGCTGGCCGGGCTGGTCTTCCGGAACGCGCGGCGGGTGGCCTGGGCCGGCGGGTTGTCCCTGGCCGTGACCGTGGCCAGCCTCGGCGCCGGCGCGGCCACCTTCGAGCCCCAGGCCATCGAGGAGCCGCGGTATGAAGGGTTGCTGGTCAACGCGCCGGCGGTGGTGGGTGACGCGCGGCGCATCGCCAACCGGTACGAGGAGTACACCGCCCAGCTGCAGCGCCTGGTGACGAACGTGACGCGGCTCTACGCCACCGTCTCGTCGGTGCCCGTGTTCCAGCCGGACCCGAGCACGATCAAGGTGCTGCACATCTCGGACATGCACCTGAACCCCGCGGCGTGGTCGGTCGTGCAGACGGTGGTCAACCAGTTCGACATCGACCTGGTCATCGACACCGGGGACATCGTGGACTGGGGCAGCACGGCCGAGGCCCAGTACGTCAGCTCGATCAGCACGCTCGGCGTGCCGTACGTGTTCATCCGCGGCAACCACGACTCCGCAGCCACCGCGGAGGCGGTGGCCAAGAACCGCAACGCGATCGTGCTGGAGGACAGCGTGCGGACGGTGGGCGGGCTGACCATCGCCGGCATCGGTGATCCGCGCTTCACGCCGGACAAGGAGACCTCGCCACCTGGGTCCGGCGAGAGCCAGGAGACCAAGGAGCAGGTGATCGCCTCCGGCGAGCTGCTCGCCGGCACGATCCGTGACCACGACGGACCGGTGGACATCGCACTGGTGCATGACCCGGCGTCCGCCGACCCGCTCGCCACCGCCACGCCGCTGGTCCTCGCCGGCCACGAGCACCAGCGGGAGATCAGCACCCTGCCCCGCCCGGACGACGCGCCGGCCGACGCCCCGCAGACCACGCTGATGGTGGAGGGCTCCACGGGCGGCGCGGGCCTGCGCGGGCTGGAGGACAAGGAGCCGCTGCCGCTGGAGATGTCGGTGCTCTACTTCGACGACACCGACCACAAGCTGCAGGCGTACGACGACATCACGGTCGGCGGGACCGGCCTGAGCGAGGTCTCCCTGGAACGGCACATCTACCAGCCGCCGGGGGAGAACGGCGCACCCGCTTCCCCCAGCGGATCACCCACCTCGCCCAGCGGGCCCGCCTCGCCCAGCGAACCCGCCTCC
>JADGHA010000207.1 GCA_019689695.1 Micromonosporaceae bacterium
CTCGTGGGCTCGGATATGTGTATAACAGACACGCCCGTCCCCCTCATCCGCCCTCGGGTCCCGTCCGGTACTGGCCAGCAGCTCGTCTTCGCGGAGGGTGACGTTGAGCCCGATCCCGACCACCACGGCGGGCGGCTCGGTGCCCGGAACCACCTCGGCCAGGATCCCGGCGCACTTGCGGCCGCCGACCAGCAGGTCGTTGGGCCACTTCAGCACGGCGTCCACCTCGGCCAGGTGGCGCACCGACTCCACCAGCGCCACCCCAGCGAGCAGCGGCAGCCAGCCGTACCGCCCGATGGGCACGCCTTCCGCCACCGTGCCCGCCGCCCGGTCGCCTGGCGTGCCGGCCCGGTTCGGCTCCACGTTGCCGGGCACACCCGGCCGCAGCAGCACGCTGACCGCGAGCCCTGCCCTCGCCGGGGAGGTCCAGCCACGGCCCAGCCGGCCCCGCCCGGCGGTCTGCAACTCGGCCACCACCACCAGACCCTCCGGCTCACCGGCCTGGGCGGCGGCCACCGCGTCCGCGTTGGTCGAACCGGTCTCGGCGCGCAGGTCCAGCCGGGTCCACAGGCCGCCCGGCACCACGAGCGCCCGGCGCAGCCCGGCCGCGTTCAGGGGCGGCCGGCTCAGATCGGTGTACGGGCTACCGGACACCCACCAACCCTACGGGCCGGCGTGCGGCGGGCAGCACGGGCCGCCCGGGCGCTGGCCGGCGGCCCGACCGCCCGTCGTTACGATCCGGGAGTGAGCGGGCAGCAGGCAGAGCAAGCGATCGACATCCACACCACCGCGGGCAAGATCGCGGACCTCGCCCGGCGGGTGGACGAGGCGGTGCACGCCGGCAGCGCGCGGGCCGTGGAGAAGCAGCACGCACGCGGCAAGAAGACCGCACGGGAGCGGATCGACCTCCTGCTCGACCCCGGTTCCTTCGTGGAGCTGGACGAGCTGGCCCGGCACCGGTCCACCAACTTCGGCCAGGAGCGCAACCGGCCGTACGGGGACGGCGTGGTGACCGGATACGGCACGGTGGACGGTCGCCAGGTGTGCGTCTTCGCGCAGGACTTCACCGTGTTCGGCGGCTCCCTCGGCGAGGTCTTCGGGGAGAAGATCGTCAAGGTGATGGACCTGGCCATGAAGATCGGCTGCCCGGTGATCGGCATCAACGACTCCGGCGGGGCACGCATCCAGGAAGGCGTCGTCTCCCTCGGCCTGTACGGCGAGATCTTCTTCCGTAACGTCCGGGCCAGCGGCGTCATCCCGCAGATCTCCCTGGTGATGGGCCCGTGCGCCGGTGGCGCGGTCTACTCACCGGCGGTCACCGACTTCACCGTGATGGTCGACCAGACCTCGCACATGTTCATCACCGGCCCCGACGTGATCAAGACGGTCACCGGCGAGGACGTCGGCTTCGAGGAGCTGGGCGGGGCGCGCACCCACAACACCCGCAGCGGGAACGCGCACTACCTGGCCGCCGACGAGGAGGACGCCATCGACTACGTCCGGGCCCTGCTGTCGTACCTGCCATCCAACAATGTGGACGATCCGCCGGCCTACCCGGCCGAGGCCGACCTGACCGTCACCGACGCGGACCTCGAGCTGGACAGCTTGATCCCGGACTCGGCGAACCAGCCGTACGACATGCACCGGGTCATCGAGCACGTGGTGGACGACTTCCTCGAAGTGCAGCCGCTGTACGCGCAGAACATCGTGGTCGGCTTCGGCCGGGTCGAGGGCCATTCGGTCGGTGTGGTGGCCAACCAGCCCATGCACTTCGCCGGCTGCCTGGACATCGCGGCCTCCGAGAAGGCCGCCCGGTTCGTCCGCACCTGCGACGCCTTCAATATCCCGATACTCACCTTTGTGGACGTCCCGGGCTTCCTGCCGGGCACCTCCCAGGAGTGGGACGGCATCATCCGCCGCGGCGCGAAGCTGCTCTACGCGTACGCCGAGGCGACTGTCGGAAAGCTCACCGTCATCACGCGCAAGGCCTACGGCGGGGCGTACGACGTGATGGGCTCCAAGCACCTCGGCGCGGACCTGAACTTCGCCTGGCCAACCGCCCAGATCGCGGTCATGGGGGCACAGGGCGCGGTGAACATCCTCTACCGCTCGGAGCTCGCCGCCGCCGCCGATCCGGCGGCTCTGCGGGCCGAGCTGATCAGCGAGTACGAGGACACGCTCGCCAACCCGTACATCGCCGCCGAACGAGGCTATGTGGACGCGGTGATCCGGCCATCCAGCACCCGGGCGCACATCATCCGCGGGCTGCGGATGCTGCGCACGAAGCGCGAGACGCTGCCCCCCAAGAAGCACGGCAACATCCCGCTGTAGCCGCCCCGGCTAGGTGGGCAGCCACGGGCTGGTGAGCAGCGCCGCGCCGAGGACCAGGGCGGCGAGGTTGACCAGCCCGAACAGGCCGACCCAGAGCAGCCCGGGCACCCGGGTCAGGCGGGCCAGCTGGTCGGCGTCGGAGTCCCGCAACTCGCCGCGGCTGCGCAGCCGCTGCAGCTCGCCGACCGGTCGGACCCCGCCGAGCAGGAGGAACCACACCCCCGCGTACGCGAAGCCGGCCTGAACCTCCGGCGAGGCGAACCAGGAGACGGCGAAGACCACGCCGCCGGTCGCCACCACCGAGACCACCCCGAACGCGTTGCGGATCATGACGAGCATCGCCAGCAGCAGCACCACGCTGACCCACAGCAACAGCGTGATCCGGTTTCCGGCCAGCACCCAGGCGCCGGCCACCCCGAGCAGGGAGGGAGTGAGGTAACCGGCCAGCAGGGTGAACGCCATCCCGGGACCGGTCGGCCGGCCGGCGGACACGGTCAGTCCGGAGGTGTCCGAGTGCAGCCGGATGGACCGCAGCCGTCGGCCGGTCAGCAGCGCGGCCAGCGCATGCCCTCCTTCGTGGGCGATGGTGATGGCGTTGCGCAGCACCCGCCAGGGCCGACGGACCGTCACGCCGGCCAGCGCGGCCGCGCCGGCCCCGGCGACCAGCGCCAGCGGCGGGTCCGGTTGCGCGCCGAACAGCTGGTCCCACACGTCGGTCAGCTGCCCGGTCAGGTGGAGTCCGTCCGGCGACATAGCCGGCGAGCCTACCGGGCGTGGCTATGGCCGGCGGACAGCCGGCCGCGGAGGGCGTCCGCCCCGATCGGCCCCGGGCACGGAAGGCGTCAGCCGCGCGGACGGAAGCTCTGCGCGATCAGGCGGAAGTCGTCGAGGTTGGCCGACCACTGTGACTCGGGTGTGGACCAGTAGATGGCGTACGCCTGGTGCGGCGAGGTGATGAAGCCGCGGTTGACGACGTGCATCCGGCCGCTACGGGCTCGATACGTGAACTCCCAGTCGGCGGCCTTCACGAAGTAGTCGACCGCGACGATCCGCACCCGCCGGTAGTCGTCCCAGTCGCCGGCCGCGACCCGGTTCGCCTCCTGCCGCCGCCAGTCCTTGACCGGGTCGGGCTTGGGCCGGTTGGTCTGGTCGATGCCGAGCACGCGGCCGCCGCCCGGCTCCCGGAAGTACACCATGGAGCCCCGCCGGCTCATCTTCCAGCCGACCGGCACCGCCACCGCGAACCCCGTCCGGTCACGGTAGAGCCGCCAACCCTGCGGCAGTCCGGCGCCGTTGCCCGCTGATCGCGGGGTCGTGCCGGCGGTGCTCGGGTGCTGCGCCGCGCCGGTCGCGGCCGCGGCACCACCACCGCTGTCGGCACGCGGCGTGGCGCCGGAGTTCCCGCGCTCACCCTGGGACTCGCGGTTCGCCGTCAGCGCGGCCACGGCCAGCACCAGAGTCACGACCACCCCGATCGCGGCCGCAACCCACAGCCATGCGCGGCGGCGCGGGCGCGCGGGCGGTGGCTCGGGCACCGCCGCCGCGCCGATGACGGCATGCGCCGGCATCCGGGGACCGGGAACGATCGGTACAACGGTGTCGGCCGGGAGAGGCCCATCGCCGCCGTCTGCCGCGGACAGCGCGAGGGGCGGGTTCCGGTCAGCGTGCTCGGTCTCCGGGGTGCCGGCCGGCTCGGTACCGCCTGCCGCTGCCTTCCCGGTCTCGTCTCCGGCTCCGGCGTCCTGGCTCTCGAGGTCCTGGACATCGCCGTCTTGAGTCCTCAAGTCCGGAGTCCAGGTGGGCCCGACGCTGCCGTTCGCCGCGCCGCCGTCCGCGATCCCGGCCTGGGCGGCCGGGGCATCCGCGGTCCCGGCCTGGGCGACCTGGGCATCGGCGGTCCGGGTCTGGGCGGGAGGTGGCATCCCCGCGTCGAGACCCTGCGCTTCGATACTCTCGCCCGCCTCCTCGGCCCCGGCCGCCGCAGGCCGCGCAGAAGTCGCGGTCGCACCCGGCATCCGCGGTGCTGGTCCGGCGCTGGGCGATGCCGGTCCGGCGCTGGGCGATGCCGTCCCGGTCGCCATCGGCCCCGGCGCCGGCGCTTCGGCAGGTCCGACCCGCCCGGTTCCCGAGGCTCCGGTTACCGGTGTGGGCTTACCCGGAACGCCCGGATCCTTCCGCAGACCACCCAGGGCAGCCCCGGCCGCGGCGGCGAACGTGTCCGGACCTGGCGGGCGCCGCAGGCGGACCACCGGGTACGGCGCCCGCCCCGACTCCATCCGGGACCGCCGGCCCGCGGCCCGCAGCAAGAGGCGCTCCGCCTCGGCCGGTGTGATCCGGTCGGCCGGATTCTTGCGGAGCAGGCCGTTGAGCAGGGGACGCAGCGGCCCGGCCTGCTTCGCCGGCGCCGGCGGCTCGGTGGCCAGCGCGGCGAGCGTCGCGATCGCAGTCGGTCGGGCGTACGGCGACTGCCCTTCGACGGCCGCGAAGAGCGTGGCGCCGAGCGACCACATGTCGGCCTCGGGACCGGCGCTGCCGTCCCTGGCCCGCTCCGGTGCGAGGTACGCCGGGGAGCCGAGCACCAGCCCGGTCCGCGTCACCACCGGATCGCCGGGGACGGTCGCCAGGCCGAAGTCGGTGAGCACCACCCGGCCGTCGTCGCCGAGCAACACGTTGCCCGGCTTGACGTCCCGGTGCAGCACACCGGCCCGGTGCGCGGCCCGCAGTGCGGCGAGGACGCCGAGCCCGATGTCCACCACACGGGGGACCGGGAGCGGGCCGTCGGTGGCCAGGACCTGCTGCAGCGACCGGCCGCGCACGTACTCCATGACGATCCACGGGTCGCCGTCGCTGCCCAGTACGTCGAAGATGCGTACCACGTTGGGGTGGGTGAGCCGGGCGATGGCCCGCGCCTCGCGCAGCGTCCGTTCCCGCATCTCCTGGCGTTCGCCGGGAGTCAGCCCGGTCGGCGGCACGATCTCCTTGATCGCCACGTGCCGGTGCAACAGGTCGTCGCGGGCCAGCCACACCCGACCCATGCCACCCTGGCCGAGCTGCTCCAGCAACCGGTAGCGTTCGGCCACGACACGGAGGGGTTGGACCGGGGACATCCGATCAACCGTACCCCGCGCGGCACTCGGCGACTGCGTAGCGTCCCAAAGCGTATACGAACCGATAGCAGTAAGCTCATCTCGATGCCAGAGATCGCCAGGGACCCCGGGGAGACCGCGCCGGAGCCGCTGATCCGGGTGGTCCGCGGAGCGCCCACGCCGGAGGAGGTTGCCGCCCTGGTCGGCGTACTGCTCCGTCATTCGCGACCGACAGCTGCACCGCCTTCGGTCGTCTCGCTGTGGGCGGCGTCGGCCCGCCCCGGCGCCACCCGTCCGGCCAGCTGGCGGACTGGAGCGCGGCCAGGTGTCCGGGTGATTTGAGATGACTTCATCCGCGGACGGCACGGTCGGGCGGGCGTGACGGGGCTGCGCGGAATTGCCCTGACCCGATAACCTGACCGGAGCTTTCTGTCCAAACCAGTCGCAGCTCCGGCTGCCCGATGCCCGACGCCTGGGGAGGGGCGCGATGGGGATTCCCGACGAAGACCGCGGTCCAAGCTGGCTACGCGACTACGGGACGCTGTACGACATCGGTGGCACCTCGGGCACCGGCGGCGACAGCGGGACCGGGGTCAAGGTGGACATGCCGGCGATGAAGGATTTCGCCGCCGCCCTGCGGAAGAACCTTCAGGAGGACTACAGCCCGCATGCGCGGAAGGTCTTCGCCGACCTGGGCGAGCCGCCCGAGGGCCAGCTGAACTTCCTGGAGCTGTGGGAGGTGCTGGAGCAGCACCAAAAGGTCCAGCAGGTGGCCACCGACAACGTGGCCAACCACGGCAACGGTGCGATGGTCTTCGCCTCCGCCGCCGAGAAGATCAGCGAGGAGTACCGCAACACGGACGCGTACGCTGCCGCCCGGATGGCTGACATCCACAAGTATCTCGGTACCACTCCGCAGCCGCCGGCGACCGATCCGAGCACCAACAACCCTGGGGCAGGTGCCTGACATGCTGGCTGACGCTGGAGGAGGCGGCCGCGTCGCGACCCCTTGGTTCGACTACGCCCTGCCTCAGATCTGGCAGATCGTCAACGGCCAGGACACCGAGGCCCTGTGGAAGCAGGCGTCGGGCTGGAAGAAGACGGTCGAGCTGACCACGCTCCACAAGTACAACTTGGACCAGTACAAGGAGCAGCTCGCCCAGGCCTGGCCGCCGGGGCGCAGCGAGGCGGCCAGCGCATACCTGGCCGAACTGGACAAGCTCATCACCTCGGTGCAGGAGACCCACGACGCGGCGTCGGCCAACTACAGCGCGGTGGTCTCGATCGCGCTCGCGCTGAGCGACGCGAAGTACAAGCTGAAGCCGCTCTACGAGGAGTACCAGGAGAACGAGCGCAAGCTCGCGGCGTACCGCCAGCAGGTCGACGCGTACAACTCGGACGCGACTGCGATGCCGCAGCCGTCACCTGGACCCTCGCCGGTCAAGGAAGGCCGCCAGGAGGAGCTGAACAACCAGGCGCGCTCCATCATGTACCGGATCGGCAACGAGATCACGACCGCCGGCGCCGCCCTGAAGCCGCCGCGGCCGTACCAGCCGCCGAAGCCTGGTCTCCGGGACTCCGATGGGGGAGGCGATCCCAGTGGCGGAGCGGGCTCGGCCGGCGGCGGGGCTCCCTTGCTGGTTCCACCGGTGGTCCCCCCGGTCCGGCCGGCGCCGTCCTTCGACCCACCGCCGGCCAACCTCCAGCCCGTGCCGACGCCGAGCGCGCCCACAGGCATCGGGCAGGGACCGATCCTCGGTGGGACTCCGACCACGCTGCCGCCGCCCCCACCTCCGACGACCACTCCGCAGGTGATCCAACC
>JADGHA010000208.1 GCA_019689695.1 Micromonosporaceae bacterium
CGTCGGCGGAGCTGGCCGGACCGGTGGCCGGGCTGGTGCTGGGGCTGGCGTGCGCGGTGTCGTCCGGCCCGCTGGGCGGCGGCCGGCTGGCCGTGGTCGGCCCGGAGCCGGTGCAGGTCGGCCTGGTCGGCGCGGGCGTGGTCGCGGCCGGCGCCCTCATCGGTGCCGTCGCCACCCGCGTCGCCACCCGCCGCTGACCCGCGGCTCGCGCAGTTGTGCCCCCGGCACGGCTGACGCCGCGGCGGGGGCACAAGGTGTGATCGCGGGAGTCCGGTCAGGGATTCTCGGGGAGGTCCAGGCTCCGACCGATGAGGCCCAGGATCAGCGCGATCACGCCCAGCGAGACGCCGACGATGCCGCAGATGAAGCCGGCGTGCGCCTGCCCGCGGTTGGTGGCGAGCCCCTGGTCCGCCTTCTTCTTGCCGATGTTGCCCAGCACGATGGCGGCGACACCGAGGGGGATCGCGATGTAGAAGAGGCAGCAGGTGGGGATGGAGGCGATGCCGAGGATCAGGGACACCAGGCCCTGGGTGTTGCTCGGCCTGCCGGCCGGCTCGCCGTAGGAGCCGGACGGAAAGCCGGGCTGGCCCGGGTACTGTCCGTCCTGCCCGGGCTGCCCGTACGGTGGCGGCTGCTGTCCGTACTGCGGCTGCTGTCCGTACTGCGGCGGCTGCCCGCCGTAGGGTGGCTGGTCGCCATAGGGCTGCTCCGGGCCTTGGTTGCCGGGCTGCATGAGTTGACTCCTTGCCATCGAACTGGTGCGCCGAGTGGCGGCACCTGCCAACCACCCGGCGCTCGGTACCCCGAGGTTAGACGGTTCACGCCCGGCCGGGCTCGCGCGCAGCGCGAACTGCCTGGAGTGGCCGACCCGCGCCAGCCGCCGCCAGGCAACCGGTAGGGTCATGCAAGTGGCACTGCCGAGGTGGGCGTGGTGAGCGGGCGGCCGGCAGCGAAATCCGGGCCGGCGCGGTTGGTCGTGCTCGTCTCGGGATCCGGCACGAACCTGCAGGCGCTGCTCGACGCCAGCGCGGATCCGGCGTACGGCGCGACCGTGGTCGCCGTCGGCGCTGACCGGGACGGCATCGAGGGCCTGGCCCGGGCGGCCAAGCACGACGTGCCCACATTCGTCGTGCGGGTGACCGACTACGCCGAGCGGGCCGACTGGGACGCGGCGCTCACCGCCGCCTGCGCCGTGCACCGCCCGGACCTGGTGGTCTCCGCCGGGTTCCTCAAGCTGGTCGGGCCGGCCTTCCTCGCGGCGTTCGGCGGCCGGTACGTCAACACCCACAACGCGTTGCTGCCCGCCTTCCCCGGCATGCACGGGCCGCGCGACGCCCTGCGCTACGGGGTCAAGATCACTGGTGCCACCCTCCACTTCGTAGACTCCGGTGTGGACACCGGCCCGATCATCGCCCAGGTGGCGGTGCCGGTCCGCGACGACGACACCGAGGAGAGCCTCACCGAGCGGATCAAACAGGCCGAGCGCCGCCAGCTCGTCGAGTACGTCGGCCGGCTGGTCCGCGAGGGTTGGACGGTCACCGGAAGAAAGGTCACCATCCCATGACACCGCCACCCAGCCCGTCGGGCCCGCCGCCCGCGACGGACCAGGAGCGCCGGCCCATCCGCCGCGCGCTGCTCAGCGTGTACGACAAGAGCGGCCTGCCGGAGCTGGCCCGGGCGCTCCACGCGGCCGGCGTCGAGATCGTCTCGACCGGGACGACCGCGGCCGCCGTCACGGCGGCAGGTGTGCCCGTCACCCGGGTCGAGGACCTGACCGGGTTCCCGGAGGTGCTGGACGGGCGGGTCAAGACGCTGCACCCCAGGGTGCACGCCGCGTTACTGGCCGACCTGCGCCGGCCCGCGCACGCCGAACAGCTCGCCGACCTCGGCATAGCCCCGTTCGACCTGCTGGTCTCCAACCTGTACCCGTTCCAGCAGACGGTGGCGTCGGGCGCCGGCGTGGACGAGTGCGTCGAGATGATTGACATCGGCGGGCCGGCGATGGTGCGCGCAGCGGCGAAGAACTACGCGTCAGTGGCGGTGGTGACGGCGGTGGAGGCGTACCCGGCGGTCATCCAGGCGCTGCGGGACGGCGGCTTCACCCTCGCCGAGCGCCGAGCGCTCGCCGCCCGGGCATTCGCCGACGTCGCCGAGTACGACGTAGCGGTGGCGCAGTGGTTCGGGGCCCTCTCCGGCGACTCCTTCCCCGACTTCGCCGGCGTGGCGGCGCGCCGGTCGGCCGTGCTGCGCTACGGGGAGAACCCGCACCAGGCGGCCGCGCTCTACACCGATCCGGCCGGGCCGCCCGGCCTGGCGCAGGCGCGGCAGCTGCAGGGCAAGGAGATGTCGTACAACAACTATGTGGACGCCGACGCGGCGTGGCGCAGCGTGCACGACTTCGCCGAGCCCTGCGTGGCCATCATCAAGCACGCCAACCCGTGCGGGATCGCGGTCGGCGCGGACGTGGCCGAGGCGCACCGCAAGGCGCACGCCTGCGACCCGGTCTCCGCGTTCGGTGGTGTGGTCGCGGCGAACCGGCCGGTCTCGGTGGCCATGGCCGAACAGCTGGCGGACATCTTCACCGAGGTGCTCGTCGCGCCCTCCTACGAGGAGGGAGCGCTGGATGCGCTGGCGGCAAAGAAAAACCTGCGCATCCTGGTGGCGCCGGACTGGCAGCCGTCCCCTGTGGAGTACCGGCGGGTGTCGGGCGGGTTGCTGGCGCAGAGTGCCGACCGGCTGGACGCGCCGGGGGACGACCCCGCTGCCTGGCGGCTGGTCGCCGGCGAGCCGCTGGACGACCCTGCCATGCGCGATTTGGTGTTCGCCTGGCGCGCGATCCGGTCGGTGAAGTCCAACGCGATCCTGCTCGCGGCCGGAGGCGCCACGGTCGGCGTGGGCATGGGGCAGGTCAACCGGGTGGACGCGGCGCGCCTGGCGGTATCGCGGGCCGGCGACCGCGCGGCGGGCAGCGTCGCCGCCTCGGACGCGTACTTCCCGTTCCCGGACGGGCTGCAGGTGCTGATCGACGCCGGGGTACGGGCGGTGGTCCAGCCGGGCGGCTCGATCCGCGACGACCAGTCGATCGCCGCGGCGGCCGCGGCCGGGGTGACCATGTACTTCACCGGCGCCCGCCACTTCCACCACTGAGCCGCCCGCGGCTTCCACCGCTGCGGGCTACCTGACCCAGAAGGAGAGCTCGCCGGCCCCCGATTCCGTGCGGGTGGCGTGCACGGTCCAGCAGCCTGCGGCCGGGAACACCCAGCCGGTGCCCCACTCGTCGCCGGGCTTGTGCCAGGTGCTGTCCAGGTGCGGTTCCGGTCCCCAGACCGGGGTGACGCTGGCGCCGCCCGGCCCGGTCGCGCGCATCGACAGGTCGCCGGCGCCGGTCATCCGCCACACCACCTTGATCTCGGTGTTTGGCCGGAGCGGGTTGAAGAACAACGCCCACAAGGTTGCCTCCCGTCCGGTGCCCTGCGCCTCGTCCACAGTGCCGGCCATGGAGTGGCAGGGCGCCGGAGCCGCGCTCGCCGCCGGCGCGGCGGACGTCTTGCTCGCCGCTGGCGCCGCGGATGTCTTGGTCGCCGCCGGCTGAGCCACCCGGTCCGGCGTGCAGGCCGCCACTGCGAGCAGCAGCACGATGACGAAGGGGAGTCTTCGCATACCTGAATGAGGGTATGGCCGGCATCCGCGGTTCCCGACCTGGCCGGACGGATCTTCCGAACCAACGACGGACGTGGAATCATCACGGCAATCCCACTCTTCGGGAGGCCGCCATGGCTGACACTGCGGTACGCGGCCGGCTGGCTGGTAATGCGGTCGGTCTGCGCGAGGTCCTGTTCCAGTCCATCACGCACATGGCACCGGGGGCCGCGGTCGCCTTCTCCATCATCGTGGGCGCCGCCTTCGCCGGTGGCGCGCTCCCGCTGTCGGTGCTGCTCGCCCTGGTCGGCTGCCTGTTCGTCGCGGTCTCGATCGGACAGCTGGCCAAGCACCTGCCCTCGGCCGCCGGGTTCGCCACGTACGCGGCGCGGGGCCTGCACCCCGGCGTGGGATTCCTGGTCGCCTGGGGCTACGCGCTCGCCGAGGCGATGGTCGCCCCGCTGCTCTACCTGGTCTTCGGCCACGTGCTCGCCGGCACCCTGGCCGAGGAGTACGGCTGGCCTTACGAGACCTGGTGGCCGATCGGCACGGTCGGCGCGGCGGTCGTCGTTCTGCTGCTCGGCTGGTTCGGCATCCGGGTCAGCGCGGTCGCCGGCACCCTGCTGGGCCTGTTCGAGATCGCGGTCTTCGCCGCGCTCGCGATCTGGATGATCGTCAAGGCGGGCGACGCCAACACCCTGTCGGTGTTCGGCACGGGTCCGGCCAACTCGCCCGACTTCGGTGGCTGGAGCGGGGTCATCGCCGGCTCGGTCTTCACCATCCTCGCGTTCATCGGCTTCGAAGCGGCCGCACCACTCGCCGAGGAGGCGCGGAACCCCCGCCGCACCGTCCAGATCGCGGTGGTCGCCTCGGCGGTCCTGATCGGAGCGTTCTACCTGCTCACCACGTACGCGGCGGCGGTCTACTTCGGACCGGACCGGTTCACCGGGTTCGCCGGTTTCGGCGACGGCAACCCCTGGCAGCAGATGGCCCGCGATCTCTGGGGTGGCGCCTGGGTGCTCATCTTCGTGGCCATCGTCATCTCCGCGATCGCCAACTCCAACGCCGGGGCGAACGCGAGCACCCGCACCTGGTACGCACTGGGCCGCGCGCGGATCCTGACCGCGATGCTGACCGAGACGCACCCGCGGTGGCGCTCACCCTACGTAGGGGTCCTCGTGCAGTTCGCCATCGCCCTGCTGATCGCCCTGCCGCTCGGGTTCATCTACGACCCGTACCCGACCGCCTTCGGTCTGGTCGGCACGGCGGTGACCGTGGTGATCATCCTCATCTACATCGTGCTCAACCTGGCCTGCATCGGGTTCTACCTGCGGCGGCGGAGCGACTTCAACCCGTTCTGGCACCTGGTGGTGCCGGTGCTGGGTGTGGCCGCCTTCGTACCGGCGATCCTGACCGCGCTCGGCATCGAGGTCTTCGCCTTCGTCACCGCGCTGACCTGGCCGTTCAGCCTGGCCGGCCCGGTGGTGGCGGGATGGTTGGGGCTCGGCCTGCTCTACCTGCTGTACCTGCTGTGGACCGGTCGGCGTGACCGGGTCAGCGCGCTCGGTCAGCTCTTCGGACCGGACGAGGGACCGCCCGGCCGGGCCGATGGTGCGGCGGCGAAGGTGCCGGAGCAGCGGCCCGCGACGGCGGCGGAGGCGTAGCGGGATGCCAGACATGGAGGTCGTCACCTACCGGCCAAAGCCGCAGGAGTACGCGTGGACCTTCGGCGGGGTCCGGCCCGTGCGCACCATCCGGCCGGGCACCGTGCTGCAGGTGTGGACCGAGGACGCCTTCGGCGGCCGAGTCCGCGGGCCCGACGACCTGGTCAGCCGGGTCATCGAGTTCCCGTTCGTCAACCCGCTGACCGGTCCGTTCTATGTAGAGGGTGCGGCCCCCGGCGACACCCTCGCGGTCCACTTCGTCTCGATCACCCCGTCCCGGGACTATGCAGCCTCCTCCACCATCCCGTTCTTCGGCGCCTTGACCGGCACCGGTCCGGGACACACCGCCACTCTCCAGGATCCGCTCGACGAGCGGATCTGGATGTACGAGGTGGACAAGGCCAACTGGACGGTCACCTACCAGGCCAGTCGCGGCGATTACCGGGTGGCGCTGCCGATGGACCCGATGCACGGCACGGTGGGGGTGGCGCCGGCCGCGTTCGAGGCACGCTCGTCGCTGGTGCCGGACGCGCACGGCGGCAACATGGACACCCCGGAGATGCGCGCGGGCGTGACCTGCTATCTCGGGGTCAACGTGGAGGGCGCGCTGCTGAGCCTCGGGGACGGCCACTGCCGGCAGGGCGAGGGCGAGTCGTGCGGGGTGGCGGTCGAGGCGGCAATGGACACGGTGCTCATCGTCGACCTGGTCAAGGGGGTCGGCACGCCCTGGCCGAGGCTGGAGAACGACGACTACATCATGAGCACCGGCTCGGCCCGGCCGCTGGAGGACGCCTTCCGGATCAGCCAGGTCGACCTGGTCGGCTGGCTCACCGAGCAGTACGGGCTGGAGGCGCTCGACGCGTACCAGCTGATCACCCAGGTCGGCGAGGCGCCGGTGGCGAACGTGTGCGACCCCAACTACACCTTCGTGAGCAAGGTGCGCAAGCGCTACCTGCCGCAGGTGGCGGCGTACGGCGGGACGCACGCGCGGCTGCGCGAGCTGGCCGCGGCGTACCGGGCAGCCGCCAGCTAGGCGCCGGCAGCCGGTCAGTCGACGAGCGTCAGCGCGGCCAGGTCCACCCGGCCGAACACGTCCGCGCGCACATGGGCCACCCGCCGCGAGTACGCGAAGTCGGCCTGGCCGAAGCGCAGCGGGATGACCGGCATGTCCTGGGCCAGCACGTCCTCGGCCTGCTGGTACTTCGCGATGGCGTCGGCCGGCTTGCGGGCCGCGTCGCCTTCGCGGACCAGCTGGTCGAACCGCGGGTTGCTGTAGCCGAAGTAGTTCGACGACCCCGCGGTGGCGTACAGCGTGCCGAGGTAGTCGGCCATCGACGGAAAGCTCATCAGGCTGCGCATGCGGAACATGCCGACCGGCTGCTCGCTGTCCAGCCGGGCGGCGAGGTCGGCGAAGGTCGGTTCGGCGACACCGTCGCACGGCACGCCCAGATTCTCCGCCAGCTGCGCACAGGTGGCGTCCACCCACGCCTTGTGCCCACCGTCGGCGTTGTACGTGATCCGCAGCCGGGCCGGCCCGCCCGCCTGCGCGTACAGCTTCCGTGCGGTGCCCGGGTCGAACTCACACGCCGGGCCGCAGCTGTCCGGGCGGTAGCCGGCGGCCACCGGCGCCACGAACGACCGGGCGGGCAGCTGGGCGCCGTGGAACACCGACTCCGCGATCCGGTCGCGGTCGATCGCCATCGAGATGGCCTGGCGCACGTCGGGGTTGGCGAGATCCTTCTCGTACGCCGGGAAGGCGAGGAAGTTCAGGTCGGCCGGAGGGCGGCGCTGGTAGCGATCGCCCAGGTCCTCGCGGGCGGCGGCCACGTCGGCCGCCGGCACCTGGGTCATCACGTCGATGTCGCCGCCGAGCAGCTCGGCGTACTGTCTGGACTGTCGTTGGAAAGTCTTGAAGAT
>JADGHA010000209.1 GCA_019689695.1 Micromonosporaceae bacterium
CGTCTTCGACTACGTCACGCTGCTCATCGCGCTCTTCCTGATCTCCCTGCCGTTCATCGTGCTGGCCCCGATGGCGCAGTACCTCTTCGGCGTGGAGCTCAAGATCTTCCCGGTGACCACCGGCGGCAATCCGAGCCTCTACAAACTCTTGCTACCAGGCATGGCGTTAGGCACCGTCGCGCTCGCGGTGACACTCCGGCTGACCCGCACCTCGGTGACGGAAAACCTGCGCGCGGACTACGTGCGGACGGCCCGGGCCAAGGGTCTGTCCCGCCAGCGGATCATCGGGGTGCACGTCCTGCGCAACTCGCTGATCCCCATCATCACCTATCTCGGTGTGAGCCTGGGTGACCTGATGGCCGGCGCGATCATCACCGAAGGCGTCTTCAACATCCCTGGAGTAGGGTTCAACCTCTTCCAGGGCATCCGGACCGAGGACGGCCCACGGGTGGTCGGGTTCGTCAGCGTCCTGGTGATCATCTTCATCATCACCAACCTGGTGGTTGACATCCTGTACGCCGTGCTCGACCCGAGGATCCGCTATGAGTAGCAGCCAGATGGAACCGGTCGCCACGTCCGTCGCCGTCCCGGCGCCCACCGTCGAGGAGGTGGAACGGCCGGGCGTGGCCACGGGCAAGCCACGCAGCCTCTTCTCCGACGCCATGCACGACCTGCGGCACAACCCGATCTTCTGGGTGGCGCTGGTACTGTCGCTGCTGGTCATTGTGATGGCCGCCTTCCCCTCGCTGTTCACTCCCAACAACCCGGCCGACTGCCAGCTGAACCGCCAGCACGCGGGGCCCAACGGCTGGGCCATCTTCGGGTACAACTTCCAGGGATGCGACATCTTCGCCCGCAGCGTCTACGGTGCCCGGATCTCGGTCGAGGTCGGCTTCCTGTCGATCGCCGTCCTGGGCACGATCGCCTTGCTGATCGGCGTGACCGGGGGCTACTTCGGGGGCTGGGCGGACGCGGTGCTGTCCCGGATCACCGAGATCGTGCTGGGTGTGCCGTACCTGCTCGCCGGCATCGTCCTGGCCAAGCGGCTCAGCGCGGGGCAGAGCTCCGGCATCTGGACGGTGGTATTCGTGATCGGCGTACTGAGCTGGACCACTGCCTGCCGCGTCGTGCGCAGCTCCGTGATCACGGCGAAGAACCAGGACTACGTGGCGGCGGCCCGGATGCTGGGTGCCGGGCATGCACGGATCATGCTCCGGCACATCCTGCCGAATGCGCTGGCGCCGTTCGTCGTGGTGCTCACCATCGCGCTGGGCACCGCCATCTCCACCGAGGCCACGCTGACCTTCCTCGGCATCGGGATCAAACCGAGCGGGGACGGCTCGACGATCTCGTGGGGGCTGGACATCTCCGGCGCGGTCCCGCATGTCCGCGAGTCGGCCACGCCGCTGATCGTGCCGTCGGTCTTCCTCTCCGTGACCGTCCTCTCGTTCATCATGCTCGGCGACGCGATCCGCGACGCCTTCGACCCCAAGCTGCGGTGAGGCCCGGATGACCACAGACATCAAGACGGAGATCGACTTCCTGCCGGAGACGGACAGCAGTGCCGCCCTGCTCGAGGTGCGCGACCTCCATGTGGAGTTCCGGACCAGAGACGGCGTGGCGCACGCGGTCAACGGCGCCCGCTTCCGCCTCCAGTCCGGGCAGACCCTGGCCATCCTCGGCGAGTCCGGTTGCGGCAAGTCGGTGACCGCGCAGGCGATCATGGGGATCCTGGACACCCCGCCCGGCTTCGTCACCAAGGGCGAGGTGCTCTACCGCGGGGTGGATCTGCTGAAGCTGTCCGAGGATGAGCGGCGCCGGGTGCGCGCCAACAAGATCGCTATGATCTTCCAGGACGCGCTCTCCGCGCTGAACCCGGTCTTCACCGTCGGTTTCCAGCTCGGCGAGGTGTTCCGCAAGCACCTCGGCATGTCCCGCGCGGACGCCAAGAAGCGCGCCATCGAACTGCTGGACATGGTCCGCATCCCGGCCGCGGCGCAGCGCGTGAACAACTACCCGCACCAGTTCTCCGGCGGCATGCGGCAGCGCGTGATGATCGCCATGGCGCTGGCGCTCGACCCCGAGGTGCTGATCGCGGACGAGCCGACCACCGCGTTGGACGTCACCGTCCAGGCGCAGATCATGAAGCTGCTCGCCGAGCTGCAGGCCGAGCGGAACATGGGGCTGATCCTGATCACGCACGACATGGGCGTGGTCGCCGACGTGGCGGACTGGATCTCGGTGATGTACGCCGGCCGGGTGGTCGAGGAGGCGCCCGTCCACGACATCTACGCCCGCCCGGCACACCCGTACACCAAGGCTCTGCTGGAGTCGATCCCGCGGCTGGACCTCAAGGGCCAGCAGCTCAACGTGATCAAGGGCCTGCCGCCCAACCTCACCGCGATCCCATCGGGCTGCGCGTTCCACCCGCGCTGCCGGTATGCCCGCGACGCCTGCCGGGTCGACCCACCGCCCCCGCTGTACGAAACGGGGTCAGGCACGACCGCCGCGTGCCATTTCTGGAAGGAGGTGCGCGGCGGTGAGTGACGTCGTGCTGGAGACCAAGGACCTGGTGAAGCACTTCCCGATCACCCGGGGGATCGTCTTCCAGAAGAAGATCGGGGCGGTGCGCGCCGTGGACGGGGTCACCCTGCAGCTGCACCGGGGCGAGACGCTCGGCGTGGTCGGCGAGTCCGGCTGTGGCAAGTCCACCCTGGCCAAGCTGCTGGTCGGGCTGGAGAAGCCGACGTCGGGCTCGATCGTGGTGCGGGGCACCGACATCGCGCGGCTCAAGGGCAATGAGATGCGCCGGGCGCGGCGCCACATCCAGATGGTGCTGCAGGATCCGTACACCTCGCTGAACCCGCGGATGACGGTGGGTGACATCATCGGCGAGCCGTACGAGATCCACCCCGAGGTTGCCCCGCGCGGCGAACGGCGGCGGCGGGTACAGGAGCTGCTCGACCTCGTCGGGCTCAACCCGGACCACATCAACCGCTACCCGCACCAGTTCTCCGGTGGCCAACGGCAGCGCATCGGCATCGCCCGGGCGCTCGCGCTGCGCCCGGAGATCATCGTCTGCGACGAGCCGGTCTCCGCACTGGACGTGTCGATCCAGGCGCAGGTGATGAACCTGCTGGAGAACCTGCAGAACGAGCTGGGCCTGTCGTACATCTTCATCGCGCACGACCTGTCCGTGGTGCGGCACATCTCGGACCGGGTCGCGGTGATGTACCTCGGCAAGGTGGTCGAGATCGGCGACGACACCCAGATCTACGAGAAGCCGACGCACCCGTACACGCAGGCCCTGCTGTCCGCGGTGCCGGTGCCTGACCCGACCCTGCGCGGGCAGCGCGACGAGATCGTCCTGGAGGGCGACGTGCCGTCCCCGGCGAACCCGCCGTCCGGGTGCCGGTTCCGCACTCGCTGCTGGAAGGCCCAGGAGATCTGCGCCGAGAAGGAACCGCTACTGGTCGAGCGGGAGCGGTCCGCCCACCCGTCCGCCTGCCACTTCGCCGAGGTGCGGGACGTGGTGCACGCGGTCGAGTGAGCCGGAGAGCAGGATCGGCCGCGGCCCTACAAGGGGCCGCGGCCGGCGCGCAGGATGAGTAGCGCGAGCTGGGTGCCGTCCGCCCCGAGCGCGGTGCGGTAGCGGTCGAGGATCTCCCGCTCGCGGGAGAGCACCAGCCGGGTGCCGCCGTTGGCCACCCGGGTGGCCCCGACCTGCCGGGAGATCGCCGCCCGCTCCTGCCACAGCCGGATGATCGCGGCGTCGATCTCGTCGATGCGTGCCCGCATCTTGGCGATCGACGCCGCCGGGTCGGCGTCCGCCGGCGAGCTGTCCGCCACTGTCGCTGCGCTCATTCTCGTACTCCTTGGGCATCGGCCCCTGGTGTCGCGAGCCCGAGAGCGCCGAAAGCCCCGGGCTCTGGGAGCCCGGGGCTTGGTAGGTCTGGTTTGATCAGGCGCGACCTACGGCTGCCGGACTCCCGGAGCCGTAGAAAAAGTAGTGACGCGACCTGAGCATAAAAAAAGTATGGCACGGCCGAGAAGAACGGGTCAACCGCACGGGTTTCCGCCGCCCGTTCCGGAGCTCAGCGGTGCCCCGGCGCTCCTAGCGCTGTGCGCTGGCGAAGGCGGTGCCGAGATCGTGCGCAGCGTCTAGATCACCCAGGCGGGCACCAGCTTGTCACCGTCGGGTACGGCGCAGTCGGCGGCCACCACGGTGCCGTCCAGCGGGTAGGCGCGCGTGCCGGCCGGGGCGACGACGATGGCGGCGAAGCCGCGCGTCGCGTCCGCCACCACCCGGCGCGGTGCATCGGCGGGGATCACCAGGGTGTCGCCGGGCGCGAGGGCCACGGTGCCGGTGCCCAGCGCGACCGTGGCCTGGCCGGCCAGCACGGTCCAGATCTGCTCGGCGTCCATGGCATGGAGCGGGCCAGCCTGCCCGGGTCGCATGTCGACGCGCCAGACCGCCTGGCCGGCGCCGCCCTGGGTCGGCGACGCGAGCGTGGTCATCACGGCGTTCGGCGTCTCGGTGCGGCGACAGTCGGCGCGGCGGATGACGGGCATCTGAGGAAACCCCTAAGATGGACAACGTGGTTGTCGGAAAGGTAAACCTAGTTGTCGATCGTGTCAAGTGACCCGCCCGGCTACCTGCTGCCTCTACGGCTGTTCCTCGGCTTCCGGGTGCTCATCGACGAGCTGCACGCCCAACTCGCCCGGCAGGGCCATCCAGACGTCCGCCCGATGCACGGCTTCGTCCTCCAGGCGATCGGCGCCGGGGGCACCACCGCGGCGGAGCTCGGCCGGCGACTCGGCATCTCCAAGCAGGCGGCGGGCAAGACGATCGACTCCCTCGAACAGATCGGCTATGTGGAGCGGGAGCCTGATCCGCGTGATGCCCGACGCAGAATCGTGCGGCTGACCGCCCGAGGAATCGACTGCCTGGCCAGGTCCGCCCGCATCTTCGACGACCTGCGGGCGCGGTGGGCTGCGGTCCTCGGCGAGGAGCGCCTGCGGGCGCTGGAGGCCGATCTGCGCAAGGTCACCCCGTCCGGCGCATTCCCGCTCGACGTGCCCGGCTGGTTCGGCAGCTCCTGACCAACGGCTGACGGCCGAAAAATGGCTCGCGGCCGCGCGTACCCTAGAGGAAGCCGCAACGAAGGAGGACATCGGTGCTCAGCTGAGGTCGTAGACATCGCGCCGCGAGCCGCATCGCCGCGGGTGTGCCGTGCCGACCCCAGGAGCTCATCTGATGTCCATTGTGTGCAATGACCTTTCCTTCACCCTGCCGGACGGCACCCCGGTCCTCGACCGGATCGATTTGACCATCGGGCCCGGCCGGACCGGGCTGATCGGCGTCAACGGGGCCGGGAAGTCCACATTGCTCAGACTCGTCGCCGGGCAGTTGCGGCCGACCCGCGGGTCGGTGAGCGTGGCCGGCGAGGTGGGCTACCTCCCGCAGAACCTGCCGCTGGACACGGCGCGCCGGGTCGACGAGATGCTCGGCATCGCCCACGTACGCCATGCGCTGCGCGCGATCGAGGAGGGTGATGCCAGCGACCGGCACTTCGCGACCATCGGGGACGACTGGGACGTCGAGGAGCGGGCCCGAAAGCTGCTGGACCGCCTCGGCCTCGGCCACGTCGAGCTGGACCGGGCGGTCGGTGCGCTCTCCGGCGGTGAGGCCGTGCTGGTCGCGCTCTCCGCGTTGCTGCTGCGTCGGCCGGACGTGCTGCTGCTGGACGAGCCGACGAACAACCTCGACCTTGACGCGCGGGGTCGGCTCTACGCGGCCGTGTCGGCGTGGACCGGCGTACTCGTCGTGGTCAGCCACGACCGGGCCCTGCTCGACCGGGTCGACCAGATCGTCGAGCTGTCCGATGGGACGGCCCGGTCGTACGGCGGGAACCTCACCGCGTACGAGCAAGCCGTCGCCAGCGAGCAGGAGGCGGCCGAGCGGGCGGTCCGCGTGGCGGAGGCCGACGTCCGCCGGCAGCGGCGCGAGCTGACCGAGGCGCAGACCAAACTGGACCGTCGGGCGCGCGCGGGCCGGAAGGCCGCGCCGGGGCTGCCGAGGATCGTGGCGAACGCCCGCAAGCGCGCCGCGCAGGTCTCCGCCGGCAAGCTGCGCGATCTGCACGCTGACCGGCTGGCCGCGGCGCAGGCCCGGCTGGAGGAGGCGGTCGAGGCGGTGCGCGACGACGATGAGATTCGGGTGGACCTGCCGGAGACCGCGGTCCCGGCCGGCCGTACCGTGCTCACCGTCGAGGGGGTCGCGAATGGCATCGACCTGATGATCCGTGGTCCGGAGCGGGTGGCGCTGCTCGGCCCGAACGGGGCGGGGAAGACCACGCTGCTGCGCCAGATCGTGGGTGAGCTCAGCCCGGCCGGCGGCACGGTCCGGGTCGGGGTGCCGGTGCGGTACCTGCCCCAGCGGTTGGACATCCTGGACGACACGGTCAGCGTGCTGGAGAACGCCCGCCGACTGGCACCCGCTGGGTCGCTCGGCGCGGTGCGGCTGCGCCTGGCCAGGTTCCTGTTCCGCGGCGACCGCGCCGACCAGCTGGCCGGCACGCTCTCCGGCGGCGAGCGGTTCCGGGCGGCGCTGGCGGCGGTGCTGTCCGCGCAGCCGCCGCCACAGCTGCTGCTGCTCGACGAGCCGACCAACAACCTGGACATGGCCAGCGTGCGGCAGTTGGAGCAGGCGCTCGCCGGGTACCGCGGCGCGCTGATCGTGGCCAGCCACGACCTGCCGTTCCTGTCCGCGATCGGGATCACCCGTTGGCTGCGGCTGGACCGGACGAGCGGCCTGCGGGAGGCGGAGAGTCAATTGTCGGGTTGAGCCATCGGCCGGCCGGGCGGTGCGGGCTACCGTGTGTCCATGAGCGATCTGGACAGCGTGCTGGAGCGGCTGCTCACCGATCCGTCGTTCGCCCGCGCGCTGGCCGCGGACCCGGCGTCCGCCCTCGCCGGGTACCGGCTCACCCCCGAGGAGGTCGCGCTGCTCTCCAGCCAGGTCAGCGCCGACCCGGGCGAGCAGCACGCGGTCGAGACGCGGGACACCAAGTCCGGCTTGTTCGGCCTGCTCGCACCGCTGGCGGGCCTTGCCGCCGGCAGCGGCGGCGGTGGTGTCCCCGGCGGGGGTGGCGGTGTCCCCGGCGGGGGTGGTGGTCCCGCCGACCACCTCGGCTCGGGCAGCGGCGGTGCCGTGGGC
>JADGHA010000210.1 GCA_019689695.1 Micromonosporaceae bacterium
CCCGCCTGGCGCAGCACCCGGAACTCCTCTGGCGAGAGGCGCTTCCGCCACTCCTCTTCGGTCTTGGGCAGGTCCGTGGTGGTCTCGTCAGTCGCCATGTCATCAACGGTACGCGGCGAGGATCGGGGGAGTGGTCAAGGTCGGATAGGGTCAGCCAGGTGAGCGATGAGCCGCGGCCGGCGGGGACCGGCCGGGACGCGAAGGCGAGCGGGGGTGTCATCGAGGTGGCCGGGCGGCAGGTCCGGCTGACCAGCCCTGACAAGGTCTACTTCCCGGAGCGGGGTTTCACCAAGTACGACGTACTGTCGTACTACCTCTCTGTGGGTGACGGGATCCTGCGCGCCCTGCGTAACCGGCCGACCACGCTCCAGCGCTTCCCCGACGGCCTGGGTGGCGAGATGTTCTTCCAGAAGCGGGTGCCCACCCGGGGAGTGCCGCCGTGGCTGCAGCGGGTGGAGATCAAGTTCCCGAGCATGCGTACCGCCGAGGAGGTCTGCCCGACCGACCTGGCGCACGTCGCCTGGGCGGTGCAGCTGGGCACCATCGTCTTCCACCCGTGGCCGGTGCGCGCCGGCGCCGTGGACAACCCGGACGAGCTGCGACTGGACCTGGACCCGCAGCCGGGCACCGACTTCGCCGACGCGGCCCAGCTCGCCGGCGAGGTGCGGGCCCTGCTGGACGAGATCGGCATGGTCGGGTACCCGAAGACCTCCGGCGGCCGGGGAGTGCACGTGTACGTGCGGATCCGTCCGGAGTGGAGTTTCGTGCAGGTACGCCGGGCGGCGATCGCGCTCGGCCGCGAGCTGGCCCGCCGCCGGCCGGACCTGGCGACGGTCTCCTGGTGGAAGGAGGAGCGCGGCGAGCGGGTCTTCATCGACTTCAACCAGATGGCCCGGGACCGGACCATCGCCTGCGCGTACTCGCTGCGCGCCAACGCCCGGGCCACCGTCTCCACCCCGGTCACCTGGGACGAGCTGCCCGACGTGGAGCCGAACGACTTCGACCTGCGCACGGTGCCCGAGCGGTTCGCCCGGATCGGCGACCCGCACGCGGGGATCGACGACCGGGCGTACTCGATCGAGACCCTGCTGGAGTGGGCGGAGCGGGACGAGCGCAACGGCGAGGGCGACATGCCCTATCCGCCCGAACATCCGAAAATGCCGGGAGAACCTAGGCGCGTCCAGCCCAGCAAGGCACGCGATAGGCACTAATCTGACCAATGTGGCGCCCCAGGTTCCCGCGTCGCTGAGGTTGGTGGAGTCCTTCCTCAACTCCATCGACCTCGAAAGCGGGCGGGACGACCTCGACTCGCCCGTCCGGTTCCGCGGCTGGCTGATCGCCAACGGCCGCTCCGCGGCGGCGGACGAGGTGACCGCGGCCGACCTGTGGTTCGCCCGCGAGCTGCGCGACGCGCTGCGCGCGGAGGTCCGCCTACACGGGGAACCGGAGTCCCTCGCTCCTGCCTCCCCGGCCTGGGGGCCGAGCCTGCACACCCGGCTCAACGCGCTCGCCGGCGGCGTGGCGCTGTGCGCCGCCTTCACCCCGGAAGGCCTGGCGGTGCGGCCAGCCGACGTCGGCGTGAAGGGCGTGCTCGGCGAGGTGCTCGGGGCGGTCGTGATCGCCGACCGGGAGGGCTACTGGCAGCGCCTGAAGATCTGCCGGGAGCGCCACTGCCAGGTCGCCTTCTACGACCGGTCCAAGAACTCCTCCCGCTGCTGGTGCTCGATGAGCGTCTGCGGCAACCGGAACAAGACCCGGGCGTACCGCGGCCGCCGGCGGCGGGCGGCCCTGGCGGCGGCGGAGGCCGCGGCGGTTGCCGTCGAGGCGCGGGCGTTTCCGGTCGAGGCGCAGGCGGTCGAGGGCGGCGAGGTCAGCGTGCCGGGCAGGTGAGACCCTTGCGCGGCACCTTCAGATCGATCAAGTAGCGGTCCACGGCATTGTTGATGCACCGGGTCGCCGGGTAGGCGGTGTGGCCCTCACCCTGCCAGGTCAGCACCACGCCGACGCCGAGCATGTCCGCCAGCCGCGCAGTCTGCTCGTACGGCGTGGCCGGGTCGCCGGTGGTCCCCACCACCACGATCGGCGGCGCCCCCTTCGCCGGCCCGGTCGGTACCGGGTCCCGCTTGCCCGGCCAGAGCGCGCAGCTGAGCAGGCCGACCGCCTGCGGCGCGCCGAACAGCGGGTACTTGGCCCGCCACTGCGACTGGAGCTTCCGGATCTCGGCCAGGCTGGGCACCTCGTCGCTGTCCGCACAGCCGACCGCGGAAAACGCGTCGAACAGGTTGCTGTACGTACCGTCCGGCCTGCGCTCGGCGTACGAGTCGGCGAGCTCGAAGACCTCGTCCGGGTCGCCGGTCTCCAGCCTCGCGATCGCCGAGGCGAGCCGCTGCCAGCCCGACTCGGAGTAGAGCGAGGAGATGACCGCGTAGAACACCCAGCCGGCGGTGGCCTCGCGGCCGTCCCGGCCGCGCGCCGGCGAACTGCGGGCCTTGTCCAGGGCGGCGGTGACCGCCGTCCGGGCGTCCGGGGCGATCGGGCAGTCGGAGCGGTTCTCCCGGCACCAGGCGGCGAAGTTGGAGAAGGCGCGCTCGAAGCCCTTGGCCTGGCTCTCCGAGGCGGCGACCAGGTCCTGCTGGGGGTCCACCGCGCCGTCGAGCACCAACGCGCGGATGTGGGTGGGGAACAGCTGGGCGTAGGTGGCGCCGAGCAGGGTGCCGTACGAGTAGCCGAGGTAGGTGATCTTCGCATCGCCGACCGCCGCGCGTACCGCGTCCATGTCCCGGGCCGCCTGCTCGGTCGAGTACAGCCGCAGCGAGTCGCCGTACTTGGCGCCGCAGGTCTGGCCGATGCGCCGGGCCAGGTCGACCAGCCCGTCGAACTCCTCCTGGCTGACCGGGTCGGGCTCGTAGCCGAAGGTGGCGTCGAGGTCCGCATCCGAGATGCACTTGACCGGGCTGGACCGGCCCACCCCGCGTGGGTCGAAGCCGACGATGTCGAAGCGCTCCAGCACGTCGAGCGGCAGCCCGCCCAGGCCGGCGCCGACCGACAGGTAGACCGCCAGGTCGACGCCGGAGCCGCCCGGACCGCCCGGGTTGACCAGCAGCGAGCCGATTCGGTCGTGCTGCCGCTCGGACCTGGCGCGGATCACCGCGATGTCGAAGGTCGGGCCGCTCGGGCTCGCGCCGGGGGAGGCCTTCGCGGCGGCCCAGTCCTGCGGGACCTTGATCGTCGTGCACTGGTACCTGACCCTGGCCCGGGCCGCGGCCGGTCCGACCAGGTCGTCGGCCACGTCGTCGCAGGGCCGCCAGGTGGGGCCTGGTGCCGCGCCGGGCTCGGGGCGCGCCGAGGTGGTGCCCCGCGTCGTGGGCTCGGACCCGAAGGTGCAACCCGCTGCGACCAGGGCGACCACCAGCGCCGGTACGCCCGCCCGTAGCATCCGCCTCACCCGTTCGCCTCCCCGATCGACGGCTGGTCCACCTGTCCGTGCCCGCTAGCCCGCCGCGACCTTACCGGCGTCGGTGAGCACCTGGTCGACGTCGAACCGCAGCGGGCGCTCCAGCTGCGCGTACGTGCAGGACCGCGGCTCGCGGTCCGGCCGCCAGCGCAGGAACCGGGCCGTGTGCCGAATCCGGTCGCCCTCCATCGACTCGTACGCGACCTCCACCACCAGCTCCGGACGCAGCGGCTCCCAGCTGAGGTTCCGCTTGCCGGTCCACCGGCTCACCTCGCCCGGCACCCGGTGGCCGTCCGCGCTGCCGGTGCCCTGCAACCACGGATGGTCCTTCTCCGCGTCCACCCGGTAGGGCGCCAGCTCCTCCACCAGCTCCTTGCGGCGGCTCATGCTGAACGAGCCGGCGACACCCACGTGGTGCAGGACGCCCGTGTCGTCGTACAGGCCGAGCAGCAGCGAACCGACCACAGGGCCGGACTTGTGCCAGCGGAAGCCGGCGACCACCGCGTCCGCGGTGCGGGCGTGCTTGACCTTGTACATCAGCCGCTTGCCCGGTTCGTACCGGATGTCCGGAGGCTTGGCGATCAGGCCGTCCAGCCCGGCGCCCTCGAACACCTCGAACCAGCGCCGCGCGGTGGGCACGTCCTCGGTGGTCGGGGTGAGGTGGACCGGCGGCCGGGCGTGGGCCAGCGCCTCGGCCAGCTGCGCACGCCGCTGGGCGTACGGCTGGTCGAGCAGCGCCTCGTCGCCCAGGACGAGCAGGTCGAACGCGATGAACGAGGCGGGAAACTGCTCGGCGAGCAGGCGTACCCGCGATGCCGCCGGGTGGATGCGCTGGCCGAGCAGATCGAACTCGAGCTTGGCCGGCGCGCCCGGCTCCCGCCTGATCACCACCAGCTCGCCGTCGACCGCGCTACGCCGCGGCAGCTGTGCCCGCGCCTGCTCGACCACTTCCGGAAAGTACCGAGTCAGGGTCTTGCCGCCACGGCTGGCCAGCTCAACCTCGTCCCCGTCCCGGAAGATGATGCAGCGGAACCCGTCCCACTTCGGCTCGTACGTCATCCCCTCGGCCACCGGCAGCTCGGGCACGGCGGTGGCGAGCATCGGCTCGAGCGGCGGCAGCACGGGCAGGTCCACGCCCCACAGTCAACCACGAGAGGCTAGAAGCGGGCGAACGAGCGCAGCGGCATGCGCGGGCCGAACCTCGGCGCCGCGAAGCCCGCCATCTCCAGCAGCACACAGACCCGGCCCCGGTGCCCGCGGAACGGCTCCAGCAGCTCCAGCATCCGCTCGTCGGTGCCGCGCACCTCACCGGCCAGCGCCCACGCGACCATGTTCGGGATGTGGTAGTCGCCGACACTCACCGCGTCCGGGTCGCCGTAGACCACGCGCACCACCTCGGCCGCGGTCCACGGGCCGATGCCGGGGATGGCGGTCAGCCGCCGGGTGGCCTCCGCAGCGTCCGCGCACCGTTGCAGGCGGCCGGCCTCGGCAGCCGCACGGCGCAGCGTCTCGGCCCGCCGCTGCTCCACACCGAAGGGATGGAACACCCAGTACGGCACGGCCGCGAGCACGGCCGGATCCGGCGGTGTCCACAGTCGAGCCAGCGGGCCGGGTGCCGGTTCGCCGAACCGGCGCACCGTCGCGGCGTACGCCCGGTAGGCCTCCTTGCCGGTGACCTTCTGCTCCAAGATGTTGCGCAACAGGCGGGGAAAGACACACCCGGTGGCGGGCAGCCGCACCCCACGGTGAGTGTGCGCGACCCGCGCGACGACGGGATGGCGGGCCGCCGCGGCGGCGAAGCCGCTCACATCGTCGCGCAACCCGGCCACGGCGTCGGCCTGCTCGACCACCCACTGTGCACCGGGCCCGTACCCGGTCGCCCGCAGCGTGCCGCCCTCCCGGACCAGGCGCAGCGTGGCCGGGCCGTCCGGCGTGCGGGTGGCCCACCAGAACGCACCCTCGACGAAGCGGGCACACGGGTCGTGCCGGCCCATCGCCACCTGACCGACGGTATCGGCGAACCGGTAACCCTCGGGCAGGCTGAGCGTCCGGTCCACCGCCATCACGCTACTCCCCGCCGATCGAGGAGTTGTTGAGCATATAAGCCCGGCAGAACACTCCCCGCGATCACTATGAATCAGGCAGGCCAAGACGTATCGGATCCATCGGGTGTCAACTGGCGGTCAGGGATCGCAGGTCAAGGCGGTGGATGAGGCGGTCAGCGGCGTCGGGGGCGATGATGTGGTGGTTGCGGGCGTCCACGACGGCTTCGCGGGCGGCGTGCAGGAGGTCGATCTCCAGGGCACGGACCTGTTTGTGGTGCTGGATTTGCTCGGGGTCGCTGACGTCTTCGTCCTCGGGGAAGGCGTCGGCGAGGGCGGCGTAGAAGCTCTGGGCGGCCAGATCGGCGGTCTCGGTGTCGAGCTGGTGGCGTCGTTCGCGTAGTCGCGCTTCGGCGGCGTCGAGGGCGATCGTGGCGGCATGCCGGTCGGCGGCGCTCTGCGCGGCCGGGTCGACACGCAGGTGCAGCCAGGTGATCAGCCACGGCAGGCTGGTGCCCTGCACGATCAGGGTGACCAGCACGACGGTCACGGCGACGAAGATGATCTGGTCGCGGCCGGGGAAGGGGGTGTTGGCCGCGGTGAGGCGCGGCAGGGCCAGGGCGGTGGCGACCGTGATCACCCCACGCATGCCGGCCCAGGACAGCACCAGGCTGTCCCGCCAGGAGGCGGGCACCTGCTCGCCGACCGGCCTGGGGCGGGCGCGGCGGCGGGCCAGCGCGGCGAGCGGGGGCAGCCACAGCACGCGCACGACGATGACGATGAGGCAGATCAGGCCGGCGTAGCCGACGAGCCGGCCGGCCTGGTGCCCGACAGCGCGGATGACGCTGATGAGTTCGAGACCGACGAGCCCGAAGGTGGCGCAAATGACGAGCAGCTCGATGACGCTCCAGAACGCGCGGCCAGTGACGCGGCTGGTGGCGTCGTCGGTGTAGGCGCGGGTGTGGCTGAGGTACAGCGCGGTGGCGAGCACGGCCAGCACGCCGGAGCCGTGCGCGGCCGCGACGGGCAGGTAGGCGGCGAACGGAGCGAGCAGGCTCAACCCGGCGCGCGCGCTGGCGGTGGGTAGCCGATCGAGGAGCTGGCCGGTGATCCATCCGATGCCGAGGCCGGCGGCGAGCGCCAGGACCGTGGAGAAGGCGAGCCTGCCCAGCGTGGCGGGCAGGCTGGGCGAGCCGTGCACCGCCGAGTAGACGGTGACCTGGTAGAGGGTCAAGGCGGTGACGTCGTTGAACAGCCCTTCCCCTTCCAAGATTGTGACCAGGCGGCGGGGTAGCCCGAGGCGGGCGGAGACCGATGTGGCGGCTGCGGCGTCGGGCGGCGAGACCAGCGAGCCGAGGACGACGGCGGCGGCGAGCGGCAGCGCGGGATGGATGGACGCGGCGGCGCCGGCCACGGCGGCGGCGGTGAGGATCACCAGGACGACCGCGAGCAGCAGGATCGGCAGCTTGTGGGCGGTGAATTCCCGCCACGAGGTGCGCTGCGCCCCGGCGTACAGCAGCGGCGGCAGGACAAGGCCCAGCAGGGTTTCGGGGTCTAGGTGCACGTCCGTCGCGCCGGGCACCAGCGCCCACACCATGCCCCACCCGGTGACCAGCACCGGATGCGGCAGGTGCAATCGGTCGGCGACCGGCACCAGCAAGACCCCGCCGACGATCAACGCGAAGATCGTCCCGATCGTGGTCACCGCGGCACCTC
>JADGHA010000211.1 GCA_019689695.1 Micromonosporaceae bacterium
CTGCCCACCCTCGCCACCGGCACCGCCTTCGCCGCTCTCCGATCCCGCGGCTACCGCATCTACCTGGCCGGACAGTGCCTCGCCAGCACCGGCACCTGGATGCAGAGCATCGCCCAGGACTGGCTGGTCCTGCGCCTGACCCACAGCGCGTTCGCGGTAGGCGTGGTGATGGCCCTGCAGTTCCTGCCCACCCTGCTGCTCGGCGTGCACGGCGGCCACCTGGCCGACCGCTTCCCGAAGCGGCGCATCCTGATGCTGACCCAGACGGCGAACGCGGTGCTGACCGCCGTGCTCGCTGCGCTCACCGTCACCGGCGCGGTGCGGCCCGCCCACGTGTACGCGTTCGCGCTCCTCGCTGGCCTGGTGTTCGCGGTCGACGCGCCCACCCGGCAGGTGTTCATAGCGGAGGTCGTGCCGCCCGGGCTGCTGCGCGCCGCGGTCTCCCTCAACGCGGCCGCCTTCCAGACGACGCGCCTGGTCGGACCAGCCCTGGCGGGCGTACTGATCAGCGCGGTCGGGACCGGATGGGTCTTCGCCGTCAACGCGCTGTGCTACGCCGGCCCGATCGCCGGGCTGCTCTGGTTGCGCCCGGCCGACCTCACGCCGGTCCCGCCGGCCGCCGCCGAGCCGCACGCGGTGCGCGCGGCCGGCCGCTACGTTCTGCAGCGCCCACACGTCGTCGCGACGATCATGCTGGTGGGCGTCGTCGGCACCTTCGGGCTCAACTTCCCGATCGTGCTGACCGCGATGGCCAGCGGCCCGCTCGGTGGCGGTGCCACAGCGTATGCCATCTTCAATATCGCGTTGGGCATCGGCTCGATCGCCGGCGCCCTGCTGGCCGGGTCCCGGCCGCACACCAGGCTGCGGTTGATCGTGCTGGCCGCCGCGGCGTTCGGCCTGTGCCAGGTGGCCGCCGCCGCCGCGCCGGGCGTACCGGTCTTCCTGGTGCTGCTGGTCGCGGTGGGCGCGGCCAACCTCGCGTTCCAGGCGATGGCGAACTCATCCGTGCAGCTGTGGGTGGACCCGCGCCTGCGCGGCCGCATCATGGGCCTGTACATGGTGGTCTTCACCGGCGGAACGCCGATCGGCGCGCCGATCATCGGCGCGGTCACCAATGAGCTCGGCGCCCGGACGGGGATGGCGGTCTGCGGCGCGCTCCCCCCGGTGGCCGCGGTCGCGCTGGTCCTGCTGCGCTGGCGGGCTGCCCTCACCCGCTGGCGGCTGCGGCGGCCTTCGCCGGCCGGCGGCCGCCGTCGTGGTCGGAGGCCCTACCGGCGGCGACCGGATGCCAGTGGCCCATGAAGACCTAGGCCACCGGGTTGCCGCCAGCTGGATCCACCGGCGACACCGGAAGCCGGTTTCAGTGTCGCATTCGGCCGATGACTCGACGGGCGCGCGCCTTCGCCATGCGTCGCCGGCGCAGGAAGATGGCCGTCCCGGCCGCCGCCGCGGTGGCGGCCGCGGTCGCCGCGGTGGCGATGCCCGGGCGGTGCCGGGCCTGCTGGACGCCTGCGCCGGCCTTGCGCGCCAGCTGCTGCGACTGGCTGCGCATGCTTCGCGCCTTCCCCATGACCTTCGCCCGCGCCTGGGACGTGGCGCGCTCGGCCGCCTGGCGCGCCTGGGACGTCGCGTGCCCGGCCGCCTGGCGCGCCTGGGACGTCGCGTGCTCGGCCGCCTCTCGCGCCTGCGATGTGGCGTGCCCGGCAGCGTCACGGGCACGGGCCTTCACATCCGTCTTCGCCGCCAGCTGCTCCATGGTCCGGCCCAGGTCGTCGCGGGTACGCTCGATGTCCTCCCGGATCATGTCCGGGTTGCCGGTCGCGACCGGCCTGGATCCCATGGGTTGGTTCGTCATCGGTGTGCCCGCCTTTTCAGCTCGTCGATGTCCTCCCGGACCGTCCCGACCGTCTCCTTCGGCACCGGCGAGACCTGCCTGACCTGGTTGCGGCCGCGGAGTGCGAACATGCCGGCGAGCGCCAGCAGCGCCAGTGCGACGATCAGCGCGGCCAGCCAGCCCGGCACCACCAGATCGAGCGCGAGCCCGGCGGTGACGAACAGCGCCGCGAGCCCGAACAGGCCGAGCACCCCTCCGGTGCCGAGCATGCCGGCGCCCATGCCGGCCTGCTTGCCCTTGGCGACCATCTCGGTCCGGGCGAGCGCCAGCTCGTCCCGTACCAGCCGGGTGATCTGGTCGCTTGCCTGCCGGACCAGGTCAGCGGTGGGGACCGAGCCGTCGTGCCTGCCGCTCGGTGCTCTCTCCCCGACGTCTGCCATTTCTAGTACCCCCAGCTCAACCGCCTCTCCCCCGGCTACGTGCCCGGATTTGTCGAGCAGTAACCACCTGACCGGCGGGCGCTGAGGGCGATCTGGGACTCCGCCCTCCGTCGGCTGGTCAGCCCGTCGCCGCGGCCCGCGTCCCGTACCGTTCGGCGGCGCGGGCCCGGGCCTTCGCGGCCTCGACCGCGCGGTCGCGCGGCGGTGCCTTGGTGACCAGCCTGTCCAGCAGCGTCCGGGTGGCCGCGGCGACGGCCTGGACCGCCTCGGCGAAGGCCTGTTCGTTCGCCGAGGACGGCCGGGTCGTGCCGCTGACCTTGCGCACGTACTGCAGGGCGGCGGCCTCGATCTCGCTGTCCGTAGCGGGGGGCTCGAAGTTGTGGAGCACGCGAATGTTCCGGCACATGCCCCTACGATGCCAGCCGGACCGCGCGCCGGCGAAGCGGCGCATGATCCTCTGTACGCTGGGTAGCCGACTGACATGCGAGCAGTTGTCTACCACGGCGCGCGCGAGGTGTCCGTCGAAGAGGTGCCCGACGCCCGGATCGAGCGACCGACCGACGTCCTCGTCAAGGTGACGAGCACCTGCATCTGCGGCTCCGACCTGCACATGTACGAGGGCCGCACGTCGGCGGAGGCGGGCAAGGTGCTCGGCCACGAGAGCGTCGGCGAAGTGGTCGAGATCGGCCCCGCGGTGGACCGGATCAAGGTGGGCGACCGCGTCTGCGTTCCGTTCAACATCGCCTGCGGGTTCTGCCGCAACTGCGAGCGCGGCGAGACCGCGTACTGCCTGACCACCAACCCGGGCCAGGCCGGCGCGGCGTACGGCTACGCCGGCATGGGCCCCTACCGGGGCGGGCAGGCCGAGCTGCTGCGCGTGCCGTACGGCGACGTGAACTGCCTGCGGCTGCCGCCCGACGCGGCGGACAGGGAGAACGACTACGCGATGCTCGCCGACGTGTTCCCCACCGGGTACCACGCCACCGAGCTGGCCGGCGTGCAGCCGGGCGACTCGGTCGCCGTGTTCGGCGCAGGCCCGGTCGGGCTGATGGCGGCCTACTCGGCGATGCTGCGCGGCGCCAGCATGGTGCTGGTCGTCGACCACCAGTCCGACCGGCTGCGGCTGGCGGAGAAGATCGGCGCCATCGCCGTCGACGACCGGCAGGGCGACCCGGTCGACCAGATCCTCGACCACACCCGTGGCATGGGCACGGACAAGGGCTGTGAGTGCGTGGGCTGGCAGGCGCACGACTCGGAGGGCCACGAGCATCCCGCCTCCACGATGAACAACGTGGTCCGGTCGGTACGGGCGGCCGGCGCGATCGGCGCCGTCGGCGTCTTCGTCCTGTCGGATCCGCGCTCCCCGGACACGCTGATGCGCAAGGGCGAGGTCGCGTTCGACATGGGCATGTTCTTCCAGAAGGGGTTGCGGATCGGAGCCGGCCAGACCAGCGTCAAGGCGTACAACCGCCGGCTGCGCGACCTCATCGCGGCCGGCCGGGCGCAGCCGTCCTTCCTCGTCTCGCACAACCTGGGGCTGGACGAGGCGCCGGACGCCTACCTCCATTTCGACGAACGCGCCGACGGCTGGACAAAGGTCGTGCTACACCCCTAGGTCGGGTGCGCGGGCGCGGCGATGGCGAGCAGCGCGATGTCGTCGCTGGGGTGTTCCTCGCCCAACCCGGCCATGACCTTCGCGCACACGGTCTCGGCCGAGTCGGGCTCAACGGCCGCGCGAAGCCGGGCCAGACCCTCGTCGATGAGCTCGCCGCGCCGCTCGACCAGGCCGTCGGTGTAGCAGACCAGGACCGCGCCGGGCGGGAGGGCGAACCTGGTAAAGCGCCGCGGCGGCCCGGACTGCCCGGCGCCCAGCGGCAGGTCGACCGGCACGTCCACCGGCCGCGCCGGGCACGCCGGTGCCGCCAGGACGGGCAGCAAATGGCCGGCGACCGAGCACTCCACCGTGCGGCGGTCCGGCGAGATCACCGCATACATGACCGTCGCCAGGCTGCCCGCCTCGAAATGTTGGATCTTGCGGTCGAGCAGTGTCAGCGCCTCCGCGGGGCTGCTGGCGACCAAGCTGTACGCCCGCAGCGCGCTGCGCAGCCGGCCCATCACCACGGCGGCCTGCAGCCCGTGCCCGGCGACGTCACCGATGACCACCCCGACCCGGCCCGACGGCAGGGAGAGCACGTCGTACCAGTCGCCGCCCACGCCCGAGGTGTGGCCCGGCACGTACCTGGCGGCCATCTCCAGGCCGGGCACCTCCGGCAGGCGGGTCGGCAGCAGGCTGCGCTGCAGGGCGAGCGCGGCGGTCCGGTCCAGGCTGCTGGCCCGGACCTGGCAGGCCAGGCTGGCCCGGTCGGCGACGAGTTGGAGCAGCTCGATGTCGTCCTCGGTGAACCGCCGCGGGGTCAGGCTGCCCACATGCATCACGCCGATCACATGGCCGCCGGCGAACATGGGCACACCGAGCATCGACGTCAGCCCGGTCTCCAGCAGGACCGGGCTGACCACGTTCTGGGCGGTTACCTCATCCAGCACGAGCGGGCGCCGCTCGGCGGCGATCCGTCCGGTGAAGCCGCGGCCGAGCGAGGTGCGGACGCCCCGCCGCACCTCCTCCTCCAGGCCCTTCGCCGCGGTCACCACCAGCTGCCGGGCGAGCGGGTCCAGCAGCAGAATGGTCGCGGTGTCCACCTGCAGCAGCTCGCGAGTCCGGTCGAGCAGCGCGTTCAGCTGGTCGTCGGGGCTCAACAGGGACAGGCCGGCGTCGGTCACGGCCTCGATGCGCCGGAGCCGTGCGTCGCTCCCCTCGCCCCCAGTATCGACCACCGGTGAAGCCTAGCCGCAACTCAGCGGGCTCCGGGAGTACCGCCTATACTGCCGGCTCGCTACCCCTGTTCCGTCCTGCCCCGGGCGGCTGGACGAACTCGGGCTGGTCCAGGACGCGGAGCCAGGTGCCGTCCGGCTGGCGGCGGACCACCTGCGCCCGGGCGCCGGCGCCGTCCTTCGGCGCGGTCGAGGTCAGCGCAAGGTCGCCACAGACCAGGGTCGGCAGCGGGTCCTCCGGCTCGAAGTGCGGCCGGTTCGCCAACACCTTCTCCCACAGGGCCTGGATCGCCGCCCGGCCCACCGTCTGGCTGCCCGGCGGGTACCCCAGGACGGCATTCTCCTCGTACAGGGCCGCAACGCCCTCCGCGTCGCCCGCGTTCGACCGTTCCACGAACAGGCGGGTGATGTCCTCGGGCCTCATGGCCTTCTCTCGCTCTGTCATGCCTCCACCGTGCGTCGCGGACATCAGAAATACAACAGATAGTTTTTCTAGTAGCTAGAATTGCTGGCTATGGAGCTGCGGCAGCTGGAGTACTTCGTGGCGGTCGCCGAGGAGGCGAACTTCACCCGCGCCGCGGAGCGCGTGCGGATCAGCCAGTCCGGGGTCAGCGCCCAGATCCGCCAGCTGGAACGCGAGCTGGGCGCCACGCTCATCGACCGCTCCACCCGCACGGCACGCCTCACCGCCGCCGGCCGGGCCGCGCTGGACCACGCCCGGGCCGCGCTCGCCGCGGCCGGCGCGGTCCGCCAGGCGGTCGGCGAGGTCACCGGTCTCCTCCGCGGCCGGATCACGGTCGGCATGGTCACCGGTTGTACGGTCACCCCGCTCTTCGAGGCGCTCGCCGCCTTCCACCGCGCCCACCCTGGCGTCGAGGTCACGCTGGTGGAGGAGAACTCGGACCGGATGGTGGAAGGGGTACGCACCGGCGCGCTGGACCTCGCCCTGATCGGCGTCGCCGAGGCGACTCCCGTCGGACTGAACGCGCTGACCATCGTCAGCGAGCGGCTGGTGGCGCTTGTGCCGCCGGACCACCCGCTCGCCGGCCGCCCGTCGGTCACGCTTGCCGAGGTCGGCGAGCACCCGGTCATCTGTATGCCGGAAGGCACCGGCATCCGCGCGGTCTTCGACCGCTGCTGCGCCGCGCGGCGGGTCCAGCCGGTCATCGCCGTGCAAGCCAGCGCCGCAGACTCCATTGTGGACTTGGCCGCTCGCGGCCTGGGCGTGGCGATCCTGACCGAGTCCATGGCTCAGCAGTACCGTGAGCGGCTGAGGGTGCTCGGTATCAGCGATGCCGACATACCTGCGCTCCTGGCCCTGGTCTGGAGTGCCACGCCAGGCCCTGCACTGGACCATCTTGTCCGTCACTGCGCGGAGGCCTTTGGCGCGGCCGCCCGAGCCTCCATCGACGTCACTTGAATCTTCAATGGGAAGTGACGGCAGTGCGTGCGGACACCTCGAGCGACAACCCGGGCCGCGACGGGGCCTACCGGAGCCGGCGACGCCTTCTGTGGCGCGCTGGCCGATCTGTGCCGACCTGTCGACGCGGTCGGTGGACCTTCGCGTTGGTGACCGCCAGACCGTCGATGGCGGAGGGTAGTTGAGTCGTCGCGCCAAGTCGTCCCGGTTCTTGAGCTACATCGGTGGCCACGCTCGGGATCCGATCGCGATACGGGATCACAAGACGGCCGTGCGGCTCCGGCAGAGCGCCCGGAGCACGATGAGGCGGCGGCAAGGAGCTCGGCGACCGGGGCAGCGGCCTGACCTGGTCATCCGTACAATCCCTTGGCGCAGCTTCCCAGAGACAAAGGTGAGCAAATGGCGAACAACCGGGCCGCAGCCACCGTCGCATGTCAATCGTGCGGCGCGACGCCGGCCAAGAAGGTCGTCTTCCAGTCGATCGCGGGCATGGTGATCATGCACACGATCCGCACCGTCAAGGGCAACTTCTGCCGGGACTGCGGTTTGCGGATCAAAGACGAGATGAACGCCTACACCCTCAAGCGGGGGTGGTTCAGCATTGGCGGGATTCTCGGCATCCCCATGTTCCTCGGCTTCAATGCCATCCGTGCCAAGCGCCTGAAGAAGCTGCCAGCTCCAAT
>JADGHA010000212.1 GCA_019689695.1 Micromonosporaceae bacterium
GCGGCCTGCCCGTACCGCGCGGCAGCGTCATCTCGGTGCCCACCCGGCGGTACGAGCAGGCTGCCCTGCCGTGGCAACCCGAGCAGGCCTACCAGGTGGCCCGGCGGCTGCTGCGCCGGGCCAGGCTGCCCGACGCCGTGGTGCTCGGCAACGACTACTTCGCGCTCGGCCTCTACCGCGCGCTCGCCGAGCACGGGCTGAAGGTGCCGGACGACATGATGGTGATCGGTTTCGGGGACTACCCGTTCTCCGGGTTCATCGCGCCGTCGCTGACCACCATCCGGCTGCCCGCCGAGGAGGTCGGCAACATCGCGGTCGACCTGCTGGTCGAGGAGATCTCCGGCGGCGGGAGCGCGCGCCCGCTCAAACAGCTGATCGCGCCGACCCTGGTGGAACGGGAGTCAACGGCGCAGGCCGGCCGCGCGCCCGTCCCGACGCCACGCGCGGCAACCCGCCGGTCCCGCCGCTGACGCCCCCGCTCGTTCCCCTGCTTCGTGCCCGGATGCGGTAACCCGATGGACAACCACCAGCTATGGGCAGGCGTCGACGTCGGCACACAGAGCCTTCGCGTCGTCGTCGCCGATGACGCCGGCACCGTGGTCGGCCAGGGCTCGCACGCCCTGGCCAGCCAGCGGGCAGGCGACCGGCACGAGCAGGACCCGGCCGGCTGGTGGCACGCCCTCGGCGCCGCCTTCCGGCAGGCCCTGCGCACCGCACCCGCCGACCGGGTCGCCGCGCTGGCGATCTGCGGCACCTCCGGCACCTTCCTGCTGGCCGGCGCGGACGGCACGCCCCGCACGCCGGCGCTGATGTACGACGACGCGCGGGCCGCCGCCGAGGCCGAGGACGTGGCGGCGGCCGGCGACGACCAATGGCCCCCGCCCGGGTACACCGTGCAGCCGTCCTGGGCACTGCCCAAGCTGCTCTGGCTGCTCCGGCACGGCGACGCCGACCTGCGCGCCGACCTCGCCGCCGGCACCGTGGGCCTGCTGCACTGCGGCGACTACCTGGCCACCCGGCTGACCGGTGCCAGGGTCGCCACCGACTGGAGCACGGCGCTGAAGACCGGGTACGACCTGGACCGCGGCGCCTGGCCCGTCGGCGTGCTCGACACCCTCGGCATCCCGCTGGCCGCACTGCCGCCCGTGGTCCGGCCGGGCAGCACGATCGGCACGGTCGGGCGCGCCGGCGCAGAGCACACCGGCCTGCCCCCCGGCGTCCCCGTGCTGGCGGGCATGACCGACGGCTGCGCCGCCCAGATCGCCGCCGGTGCGCTGGCGCCGGGCAGCTGGAACTCGGTGCTCGGCACCACCCTCGTGCTCAAGGGCGTCACACGGACCCGGCTCGCCGACCCCGCCGGCGCGGTCTACTCGCACCGGCACCCCGACGGCGGCTGGCTGCCCGGCGGCGCGTCCAACGTGGGCGCCGCGGTGCTGGCCGAGCGGTTCCCCGGAGCCGACCGGGCCGGCATGGACCGTGCGGCGGCCGGTCACGAACCCTCCGGCGGACTGATCTATCCACTGCGGACGCGCGGCGAGCGGTTCCCGTTCGTCCGCCCGTCGGCCGAGGGGTTCGAGATCGGCACGTTCGCCGACGACGCGGACCGGTACGCGGCCGTCCTGCAGGGCGTCGCCTACGTGGAACGGCTCTGCTACGCGCACCTGCGCCGGCTCGGCGCCCGCGTCACCGGGCCGCTGTCGCTGACCGGCGGCGCGACCCGCAGCCGGTACTGGTCGCAGCTGCGGGCCGACATCCTCGGGCGGGAGGTGACGCTCCCGGCCACCGCCGAACCCGCCTTCGGCATGGCCGTGCTGGCCGCGGCCGGCGACGGCCCGGTCACCGCCGCGGCGCGCCGGATGGTCCGGGTGGCCGGGGTCCTGGCGCCCCGGCCCGGTGCCCGGGACCGGTTCGCCGAGCCGTTCGGCCGGTTCGTCGACGCGCTCGCCGACCGCGGCTACATCGACGACGAACTCGCCCGCTACGCCAAGGAGGGTGAGCATGGCTGATCCGGTCGTGGTCGGCGTCGACGTCGGCACGACCGTCACGAAGGCGGTCGCCTTCGCTGCCGACGGGGCCGCGCTGGCCCGCGCCGCCCGGCCCACCGTGCTGCAGCGGCCGGCCCCGGGATGGTACGAGCAGGACACCGACCAGGTGGTCGGCTCCGTGCTCGAGGTCCTCGCCGAACTGCGCCAGCGCGTGGCCCGCCCGGTCCGCGCCATCGGCGTCACCGGGCAGGGCGACGGGCTGTGGCTGGTGGACGACGCGGGACGCCCGGTGCGGCCGGCCATCTCCTGGCTGGACGCCCGCGCCACCCCGGTGCTCGAGCGCTGGGGCGCGGACGGCCTGCTGGAGCAGGCGTACCGGCGCACCGGCAACTACCCGTTTCCGGGCGCGTCCGGGCCCCTGCTGGCCTGGCTCGACCGGCACGAGCCGGACACACTGGACCGTGCGGCGACCGCCGCGTACTGCAAGGACGTCGTCCTGCAACGGCTGACCGGGGTGCGGGCCACCGACCCGTCCGACGCCTCGGCGCCGTTCCTGGAGCCGCGCGGCCGGGTGTACGACGAGGAGCTGATCGCGGCGTGCGGGCTGGCGCACCGCCGCGACCTGCTGGCGCCGGTCCGGGTGGCCCCGCAGGGGCCGCTGGCCGCGGACGCGGCCGCCGCGACCGGCCTGCCGCCCGGCACCCCGGTGGTCGCCGCGCCGTACGACCTGCCTGCCTCGGCGTGGGGCGCCGGCGTGCGGTCCGTCGGCGCCGGCCTGCTCATCGTGGGCACCACCCTCGCCTGCCAGGTGCTGCGCGACCGGGTGGACACCAGCGGCGAGCCGTCCGGGCTGACCCTGTGCACCTGGCAGCCGGACCGCTGGCTGCGGGCGCTGCCGGCGATGGTCGGCACGGCCGCCCTGGACTGGGTGCTGCGGCTGGTCGGCGCGGACATCACCGACCTGCCCGCGCTGCTGGCGCAGGGCCGGTCGGACGAGCTGACCGTGCTGCCGTTCTTCGCCGAGGCCGGCGAGCGGGCGCCGTTCGTCGCGCCGCGCGCCCGGGCCAGGGTGGACGGTCTGCACCTGGGCACCGGGCCGGCGGATCTGGTCCGGGCGACATGCGAGGCGATCGCCTACAGTGCGCGGCACTGCCTGGCTGCGGCCGAGCTCACCGGCGAGCTGTCCGCGTGCGGGGGCGGTGCGGGGTCGGCGCAGTGGGCGCAGATCTTCGCCGACGCGCTCGGCCGGCCGGTCCGGGTGCTGGGCGGTGAGGAGATCGGGGCGCGGGGCGCCGCCCTGGCCGCGCTGTCGGTGCTCGACGGAGCGGAACCGCAGGCGCCGGGATGGCTGCCCGCGGGCCGGTGGTACGAGCCGGACCCGGCGGTGGTGGACCGGTACGAGGCGGGCTACGCCCGGTACCTGGACCACCTCGCGCAAGCCCGTCCGATGTGGAACGAAAGGCAGGCACCGTGACGACCACGCCCCGCTCGACACCCGTGCCGGTCCTGATCGCCGGCGACCACTTCGTCACCCCGGACCTGGTCCGGGACGCGCTGCTGGCCCGGATCGGGCCGGTCTTCACCGCGCGCACGCTGACCAGCTCCTGGCCGTACACGCCGTTCGGCCCGGTGGCCGAGGTGGACGAGGCCTGCGGCGACGAGGACGAGCTGATCGCGGCGCTGGCCGGGGTCGAGGTGGCGGTCACCCAGATGGCGCCGTTCACCGCCCGGGTGCTGGCCGCGGCGGACGCCCTGCGGTTGGTCGTGGTGTGCCGCGGCGGTCCGGTCAACGTCAACCTGGCCGCCGCCGCCGAGGCCGGCGTCGAGGTGCGGGCCACGCCGGGCCGCAACGCGGTGGCCGCGGCGGAGCACGCCGTCGCGCTGCTGCTCGCCGCGTTGCGGCAGATCCCGGACCGGCACGCCGGGGTCCGCGACGGCGCCTGGCGCAGCGACCTGTACGCGCTCAGCGAGGTCGGCTCGGAACTGGCCGGCAGCACGGTCGGCCTGGTCGGCTACGGGGCGATCGGCCGCCGGGTGGGCCGGATCGTGCGGGCCTTCGACGCCGAGGTGCTGGTGCACGACCCCTACGCCGATCCGTCCACACTCGACGGGGTGACTCCGGTCGGGCTGCCCGAGCTGCTGGAGCGGTCGCAGGTGCTCAGCCTGCACGCGCGGCTGACGCCGCAGACCGCCGGCATGATCGGCGCGCGGGAACTGGCCCGGCTGCCGCGCGGCGCGGTGCTGGTGAACACCGCACGCGGCGGCCTGCTCGACTACGAGGCGGTGCTGGACGCGCTGGAGTCGGGGCACCTGGGCGCCGCGGCGTTCGACGTGTTCGACGTCGAGCCGCTGCCGGCCGGCTCCCGGCTGCGGACCGCGCCGCGTGTGGTGCTCACCCCGCACCTGGCCGGTGCCACCCGGCAGACCGCCGAACGCGCCGCGGCGCTCGCCGCGGACGCGGTCGCCGACTACCTCGCCACCCGCGGACGGTAGCCGGCGACCGGCCCGGTCAGGAGAGCCCGGTCAGTACAGCAGGTACGGCCGGCGCTGGTGGTTGAAGGCGGCCAGCTCGTCGGCCCAGGCGCCGACCACCTCGTCCACGTCGGCGCCCGCGTCCACCATCTCGCGCAGCCGCGGCGAGCCGGTCAGCTTGTCGATCCAGTACGGCCGCTGCGGGTCGTACGAGTCCTGCCGCCACGCGAACGCGGGGTACTTGCGCGCCTCCACGAGCATCGCCACGCCGGTGCGGATCGGGTCGTACGCGGCCCGGTCGGTCACCTTCACCTCGACGCCGGCACAGAGCTTGTTGAGCAGCTGCGGCTTCTGCCCCGCCGAGGTCGGTACGAAGTACGCCTCGCGGAACCGCACGCCGGGCAGGTTCCGCGCGTTGAGCCGGTCGCTCCAGTGGTAGTCGAAGTCGGTGGCGAGCCCGCCGATGAGCTCGAACGGGCGGGTCGTGCCGCGGCCCTCGGATATCGACGCCACCCCCTCGAACATGCAGGTGCCGGGGTACACCAGGGCGGTGTCCGGCGTGGGCATGTTGGGGCTGGGCAGCACCCAGGGCAGGTCGGTGTCGGCGGCCATCAGGTCGCGCTTCCAGTGCCGGCAGGCCACCACGTGCAGGTCGACGGGTGAGCCGGCGTCGGCGGGCAGGAACTCCCCGTTGAAGAACCGCGCCAGCTCGCCGACGGTCATGCCGTGCTGCTGGACGATCTCCTTCTTGCCGACGCCGGAGGTGTAGGCCGGGGTCATCATCGGCCCGTACGCCCGGCCGCCGATCGGGTTGGGCCGGTCCAGTACGACGTACCGCTTGCCCAGGCGGGCGGCGGCGACCATCGAGTCGTACATCGTCCAGATGTAGGTGTAGAAGCGGGCGCCGACGTCCTGGATGTCGAAGACGAGGGTGTCCACACCGGACCTGGTGATCAGGTCGGCCCACTTCGCCTGCGAGGCGCCGTACGCGTCGTACACGGTGATGCCGGTGCGCGCGTCGATGCCGGTGCCCTCGCTCCCGCCGGCCTGCGCAGACCCGCGGAAGCCGTGCTCCGGTCCGAAGGCGGCGGCCAGGTCCACCCGGCCCGACTCGTGCAGCAGGTCGACCAGGTGCCGGTAGTCGCTGTCGACACCGGTCGGGTTGGAGATGACGCCGACCCGCTGGCCGGCCAGGGCGGCGAAGCCGGAGCTGGCCAGCACCGCCAGGCCGGTCTGCACGCGACGGATGCCGGGGACGGCGCCGGCCGGGCTCGCGCTCGCCACCACGCCGAGCGTGCCGGCGGCCACCGAGCCGGCGATGAAGCTTCTGCGTTGCACTCCAGGCACCTCCTGCCAGACCCGGCCGCACCGTGGGGCCCGCATCGAACGGACCGGCGGCCCCGGAGGGTATGCAGTGAAACTTAGCTACGTGAATGGTGGCGAGTCAAGAAGCTAAGTTTCCGCGGCCGGGCGTCACGCCGAGACGCCGTCGACCTGGAGCGTCTGCACCGATGCCGCGGCGAACGGCACCCGGACGGTCTTGCCGGTCACCCGGATGTCGAGCCGTTGCGTGTACCGGTCGCTGCCCGCGGGGACCGTGGACCAGCGCGGCACGACGCCGCCGGAGCCGCCGGTGACCTGGAGGTCGATACGTCGTCCGTCAATGCCGGCGGCTGGCCGTGCGCAGCACGCGGGCGAGCGCGTCCAGGGCGGCCGGGTAGCTCGCCGGGCCGGGGGTGGCGTATCCGACGATGAGACCCTGGTACGCGGCCGGGCCGGGGGTGTGCCAGTGCGGCCGCAGCGACCCGACGGCCAGGCCGTGCGCGGCGGCGCGTCGGACGAGGTCGTCCTCGTCCGGGCCGGTGCCGGGCAGGCGGACCAGGGCGTGCAGGCCGGCGGCGATGCCGTGCAGCCGCTGCCGGCCCAGGCGTTCGATGAGCAGGTCGCGCCGGCGCCGGTAGTGCAGCCGGCAGGCGCGGACGTGCCGGTCGTAGGCGTGGCTGCGGATCAGGTCGGCGAGGGTGAGCTGGCCGATGGCCTCGGTGTGCAGGTCGGTGAGGCGCTTGGCTTCCGCGACCGGCTCGACCAGCCGCTCGGGCAGCACCATCCACGCCAGCCGTAGGGCCGGGCCGAGGGTCTTCGCGGCGGTGCCGACATAGACCACGTCCTCGGGGGCGATGCCCTGCAGCGCGCCGACCGGCTGGCGGTCGTAGCGGAACTCCCCGTCGTAGTCGTCCTCGACGACCAGTCCGCCGGTCGTACTGGCCCATCCGACAGCGGCCCGGCGGCGGGCGGGATGCAGCGTCACCCCGGTCGGGTACTGGTGTGCGGGAGTGAGTACCGCGGCCCGGGCCGCGGCGAGCTCACCCTGTCCCAGGTGGTCGGTGCGGGCGCCCTCGTCGTCGACGGGCAGCGCGAGCACCGCGGCGCCCGCGTGGCGGACCACGTCGCGGTGGAACGGGAGTCCGGGGTCCTCCATCGCGTACGGGCCCGGGACAACTCTGGCGAGCAGGGCGAGCGCCTGTGCGAACCCGGAGCAGATGAGGATGCGGCCGGGGTCGGCGAGCACGCCGCGGGCGCGGCCGAGGTAGTCCGCCAGCGCGGTGCGCAGCTCGATCCGGCCCTGCGGGTCGCCGTAGTCGAATGCCGAGGCCGGCGCCGACGACAGGGCCCGGCGGGTGGCGCGCACCCAGGCATCGACCGGGAAGGTGGCCACGTCCGGACTGCCGGGCCGCAGGTCGTAGCGGGG
>JADGHA010000213.1 GCA_019689695.1 Micromonosporaceae bacterium
CCGGGAAAGTGCGCATCCAGGAGATCCACCAGGCTGCCTCTTCCTGGAAAATGCGGGCTCCAGGGCGGCGTGGTCAGCGGGCGAACCGGTGGCGGCGCAGCCAGGCGACCACGGCGCCGGCCACCGCGGACGGGTCGCCGCGCAGGTCGTGGCGCTCGCCGGGCAGGACATGGACGTCGATCCCGGGCCCGCCGGGCGGTACGCCGAACGGGTCCCGGTCACCGTTGACGACCAGCGTCGGCACCCCGGTAGGCAGCTCGCCGGCGCGGGACCGCTCCGGCTTGCCGGGCGGGTGCAGCGGGAAGGCCAGCGCCACCACTCCTGCCGCGCCGAGCTCGCGGGCGGTGCGGCAGGCCACCCGGGCCCCGCTGGACCGGCCGCCGACAATCAGCGGCACCTCGGGCACCCGCTCGGCCGCGGCGCGCACCGCGGCACGCCACGCCTCGTCCAGCGCTGGGGCGGGCGCCGGTGCCCGCCGCCCGGCAACCCGGTACGGCTGGGTGACCAGGGCCACGGCGACGCCGGCCGCCAGCGCGGCTGCGCGCACCGCGACCAGATCGGCTGAGGTGACGTCACCGCCGGCGCCGTGGCCGAGGGCGAGCAGGCTCACCACGCCCGTGTCCGGCACCGACAGGGCGACCCTGGCCAGGCCGCGCGGCGTCTGCACATCCATGCCGCCCATCGTGGCCGATCGCCGGCCCAGGTCGCCGCTGCACCGCGGTGCCGGCCGAGCCGCCGCACTGCGCTGCCGGCCGACTCGCGCCGCACCGCCAGGCTGTGCCGCCACGCTGCACCGCTGGCCGATCGACTGGGCCGCGCTTTCCCGAGCCACCGAACCGCGGTGGGCCACCCGCGCGCCGCGGGCTCAGGGCGAGTTGGCGGATACCAGCTGTCGCAGGCTGAGCATGTCCTCGGGCAACGCGTCGTCGACCTCGCCGGGGGGCGAGCCCTCCCCGGCCGGGTCGCCCTCGCGGACCCCGGGCACCGACCAGAGCCCCTGGCTGCGCCAAGCGACCAGCATCGCGCGGCGTTCCCGCGGTGTGGTGCCGCCCCATACGCCGTGGCAGTCGCCGACGTCCAGCGCCCACGCCAAGCATGCGCCCTGCACGTCGCAGGTGCGGCAGAGCGCGATCGCGGCATCGGCCGGCTCGCTCGGCGCCGGAAAGAACGTCTCCGGGTCGACCGTCTGGCACGCGCCGCGCGTGCGCCAGGCGGGATCCCGGCGACGCTCGCTGAACGCCCGAAGAAGCCTTGGATCCCGTCGTGCGGCGGCAACCTCGTGCGGGCGGGGCATCCGCGCCCGTGTCATCCACCCACCTCCCCCGTGGGCCGGCCTTGCCGAAGGGCGAGACTCTGCACGCGAAGTCACACCCACTGCCGGCGGTGTGTTTTATCGCACCCGGGCACCGGTAGACAAGGGGTTACATCGACATTGCGCGAATTCCGCAACGTTCATCCATCCCAATATGGGGCAAATACCAACGGCAGTTCGCGCTGACTTAACGGTACGTAAGGTGATCGAGCGGCATGTCCGGGTCACAAGATCGCTACGTACGGTAATCAGGCACGTGCACCGGCGTACTCGTGAACGGTCCTCAGAAAAGCCTGAGCTCGGTCGGCTCGGTAAGGGGCAGGGCGTCCACCCGGGCCAGCAGCGAGGGGTCGTTGTTGCGGACATCCCCGACGGCCGGCCCCACCGGGCGGATCTCCAGCCCGGCGGCGAACTCCTCGGGCGTCGGCGCCAGCAGGTCGGCGCCGGGCTGGCCGGTCAGCCACGACGACCAGCGCGCGGGCGGCAGCACCAGCGGCATCCGGTCGTGCACGAAGGCCAGGTCGCCCACGGCAACCGTGGTCACGATGCTGAAGGTGACCACCCGCTCGGGCGCACCTGGGCCGCGCCAGCTGGTCCACAGGCCGGCGAACGCCAGCGTCGACCCGTCCGCCGGGGTCATGAAGTACGCCTGCTTCCCACTGGCCCGGCGCAGCCACTCGAACCACCCGTCGGCAGGTACCAGGCAGCGACGCCGGGCGAACGGCCGGGCGTAGGCGCTGGAGCCGGCGAGGGTCTCCGCCCGTGCGTTGATCATGCGGGAGCCGACCCGCAGGTCCTTCGCCCACGGCGGCACCAGCCCCCAGCGGGCAAGGCTGATCACCGGCTTGTCGACCCGGTCGGACAGGCGTACCACCGGCGCCCGATCGGTGGGCGCCACGTTGTAGTTCGGGACAACCGCGTCCTGCGTCTCGTCCACCGCGTCGAACAGCTCACTCAGGTCGGCCGAACTGCGCGAGGTCGCGTACCGCCCACACATGCCGACCAAAGTACCGTTGCTCGATCAGCCCACCTGCGCGGCCGCCCGGAAGCTGTCCCGGCAGGCGGGAGCGGCCAGATCGCCGATCACGCCAGCTCCGCCGTTGGCGGCAAACTGTACGCGTGTCCCAGATGACCGCCACCCGACCGCCGGCCCCGTGGGCCGCGCCGACCGCTACCGCCCCGGTCGCGGCGACGGTACCCCTGCCTGGGTCCAAGTCGATGACCGCCCGCGCGCTGGTGCTCAGTGCCATCTCGAGCGGCACCTCCACTCTCTTCGCCCCGCTCCGGGCCCGGGACACCGAGCTGATGGCGGCCGGGCTGCGGGCGATGGGCAAGCATGTATCCACCGTGGATGACGCCCGGTGGGTCGTGCGGCCCCGGCCGACGCCGGCCGGGCACGGCACGCTCGCCCGCGGGCCGGAGCTGCGCGGGCCGGCGCACGTCGACGTCGGCCTGGCCGGCACGGTGATGCGCTTCCTGCCCCCGGTGGCCGCGCTGGCCGACGGGCCGGTCACCTTCGACGGCCACCCCCGAGCCCGCCAGCGCCCGCTGGGCCCGCTGGTGGAGGCGCTGCGGACGCTCGGGGTGCGGATCGACTCCGCGCCCGGCGGAGGGCTGCCCCTGACCGTCCACGGCGCGGGCGGGCTCGCCGGCGGCGAGGTCACCATCGACGCCTCCGCCTCCAGCCAGCTCGTCTCCGGCCTGCTGCTGGCCGCGCCGGCCTTCACCCACGGCGTCGTGGTCCGTCACGTCGGGCCCCCGGTGCCCAGCGCACCGCATCTGCGCATGACGGTGCAGATGCTGCGTTCGGCCGGCGCGGCGGTGGACGACTCGACGCCGGACGTCTGGGTGGTCGAGCCGGGCCGGCTGCGCGGCCGGGCCTGGGACATCGAGCCGGACCTGTCCGGCGCCGCGCCGTTTCTGGCCGCGGCCCTGGTCACCGGGGGGACGGTGACGGTGCCGGGGTGGCCGATCGGGACCACCCAGCCGGGCGACCGCCTGCGCACGCTGCTCAGCCAGATGGGCGGCACGTGCACGCTGAGCCCGGAAGGCCTCACCGTGCGCGGAAGCGGCGTCGTGCACGGGCTCGACGCGGACCTGTCGGAGGTCAGCGAGCTCACCCCGGTGCTCGCCGCGCTCGCCGCGCTCGCCGACTCGCCGTCCCGGCTGTACGGCGTGGCACACATCCGGACGCACGAGACCGACCGCCTGGCGGCGCTGGCGCGGGAACTGTCCGGCCTGGGCGCGGAGGTCCGGGAGACCGAGGACGGCCTGGAGATCGCACCACGACCACTGCACGGCGGAGTGTTCGAAACCTACGACGACCACCGGATGGCGCACGCGGCCGCCGTCATCGGCCTCGCTGTACCAGGGGTCGAGCTGACCGATGTGGCGTGTACGGCCAAGACGCTGCCCGAGTTCCCGGCACTATGGAGCTCCATGGCGGAGCAGAAGTAGGAGGCGCAGCTGACTGCTGCCAGGCGCCGGGAGTACGACGAGGAGGACGTGCGGGTCCGTCCGGGACGCTCGTCGCGCCCCCGTACGCGGATCCGGCCCAGCCACGCGGAGGCGGTGGACGGCGTGGTGGTCGCGGTCGACCGCGGCCGGTACACCGTCCGGGTGGACGACCGCACCGGGCGGGACGCGCAGGCCGGGGGAACCGTTGTCACCGCGATGCGGGCACGCGAGCTTGGCCGGCGCTCGGTCGTGGTGGGCGACCGGGTGGCCCTGGTCGGCGACACGTCCGGCGCGCCCGGCGCGCTGGCCCGCATCGTCCGCATCGAGCCGCGCACCTCGGTGCTGCGGCGCAGTGCGGACGACGAGACCACACCCGAGGGGCGGCAGGAGCGGGTTCTGGTGGCCAACGCCGACCAGCTGGTCATCGTCAGCTCGCTGGCCCAGCCACCGCCGCGGACCGGCTTCATCGACCGGTGCCTGGTCGCCGCGTACGACGCGGAGATCGAGCCGCTGCTCTGCCTGACCAAGGCCGACCTGGCCGAGCCGGACAGCATCCTGGAGTACTACGCCGAGCTGGACCTGCCGCACGTGCTGTGCCGCCCCGACGCGCCACTGGACGACCTGCGCCGCGCGCTCACCGGGCGGATCTCGGTGCTCGTCGGGCACTCCGGGGTGGGCAAGTCCACATTGGTCAACCGGCTGGTGCCGGAGGCGGAGCGGGCGGTGGGCGCGGTGAGCGCGGTCGGCAAGGGCCGGCACACCTCCAGCAGCGCGGTGATGCTGCGCCTGCCCGAAGAAGGGGGGGCCGGCAAAACCGGCGGGCGAGGCCACTCGCGCAGCCGGGAGGACCCGGGGTGGATTGTGGACACTCCCGGCGTACGGAGCTTCGGGCTGGCCCACGTCTCTGCGGACAGCCTGTTGCACGGCTTCCCGGACCTGGTCGAGGGCAGTACGTGGTGCCCGCCGAACTGCGAGCACACGGCATCCGAAGTGGACTGCGGGCTGGACACCTGGGTGGCGCAGGGCCATGCCGACCCGCGCCGGCTGGCCTCGTACCGCCGCCTGCTGGCCTCCCGCAGCGGCGAGGAGCCGGCCTAGACCTCGACGGGGCCGCCGCTGCGCCAGTAGATGCCCTGCTCGCGGGTCATCAGCCCCTCGTCGACAAGGTAGCGACGCAGCGAGGCGTGGTCGGGGTGCCACGCGCGCAGCACCGCGTCGACCTCACGCTCCGGGTAGCGCACGCCGGGCTCGAAGCACGCCGCGATGTGGTCCAGGACGATGCGGCGCTTGCCGCGGGCGGCGGGGATCCGCTCCAGCCGCCCGTCGCGGACGAAGGCGCGCAACACGGCCGCCCTCGACCGGTCCGGATCGAGGTCGTCCGGGGCGCGCGGCGCCTTGGCCGCGTACTCCCGGACCGCCTCCTTGAACCCCGCCTCGTGCGCGACCAGCCAGCCGTCGAGGGTGCGCACCAGCCCGCCCTGCGTCAGCCGGCGCAGCGCACGCTCGGTGTCCCGGGCGGACAGGCCGGTACGGGCGGCGACGGCGGCCGGCGACGCGGAACCCAGGACCACCGCGGCGAACACGGCCAACCGGTCGTGCTCGGCCAGCAGCCCGCAGATCTCCTCCGGTCTCACACGCCCGACGCTATCGCGCGCCGTACCGCCGGATCGACTAGGTTTCGGCCATGACCCGCTACGCCGACGACCTGGCGCTCGCCCACGTGCTGGCCGACACCGCCGACTCCATCTCGATGAGCCGGTTCCGGTCACTGGACCTGCATGTGGAGTCCAAGCCGGACCTCACCCCGGTCTCCGACGCGGACACCGCGGTGGAAAAGGCGCTGCGCGCCACGCTGGCCCGGACCCGCCCGCGCGACGGCGTGCTCGGCGAGGAGTACGGGGTGACCGAGGCGGCCGCCGGGCCGGGCACCCGGCAATGGGTGATCGACCCGATCGACGGGACCAAGAACTTCATCCGCGGGGTGCCGATCTGGGGCACGCTGATCGCGCTGATGGCCGGGGACGAGCCGGTGGTGGGGCTGGCCTCGGCACCGGCCCTCGGCCGCCGCTGGTGGGCGGCGCGCGGGCACGGGGCGTACGCGGGACGGCATCCCGCCGCCGCGACCCCCATCCACGTCTCGGGCGTCCGCAACCTGGCCGACGCCTCGTTCTGCTACTCCGATCTGCGGGGCTGGGAGGAGAACGGCCGGCTTCCGGCGATGCTCGACATCATGCGCCGCACCTGGCGCAACCGGTCGTACGGCGACTTCTACGGCTACATGCTGGTGGCCGAGGGTGCGGTGGACGCGATGGTCGAGCCGGAGCTGTCGCTGTGGGACCTGGCCGCGCTGGTGCCGATCGTGACCGAGGCCGGCGGCACCTTCACCGACCTGGACGGGCGGCCCGGCCCGGGTGGCGGAAGCGCGGTGGCGACCAACGGCAAGCTGCACAGCGACCTGCTGGAGCGGCTCACCGCGCCGGGCATCGGACCGCTGTGACGGTTGCTCACGACCGCGGTGATCCCTATCCTCGCGCAGGTGGTCTCGAGCGGTTGGTGGTACCTCGCAACGATGGTGGTCGCATACGGCGTGGCGAACCTGCTGCAGTCGGTAGCCGCCACCCGGACCGCAACGCACCACACCCTCCACCCGGGGCTGCTGCTGCGGCTGGCCGCCAACCGCACCTACCTGGTCGGGCTGGGCTGCCAGCTGCTCGGCTTCGTGCTGGCCTTCCTGGCCCGCCGCGACCTGCCGCTGTTCCTGGTGCAGGCGAGCGTCGCCGCCGGGCTCGGGGTGACCGCCATGCTCGGCGTCGGCCTGCTGGGCTGGCGGCTCCCGCCGGCCGAGGTGGCGCTGCTGGCCCTGCTGGCGCTGGGCCTTCTCGCGCTGGTCCAGTCGGCCCGCCCGGCGCAGGCGCACCCGCTCGGCACCGCCGCCGGGCTCGTCCTGATGGCGGCGCTCGGCGCCATCAGCGCGGCGGGCGCCTTCGCGGCGCGGCTGCACGGCGCGCTGGGCTCGGTCGTGCTGGGCTGCCTGGCCGGCCTGGCGTTCTCCGCGGCCGCGGTGGCCGCCCGGACGCTCGCCGCGGTGCACTCCCCGGTGCGGATGTTCACGCACCCGCTGCTGGTCCTGCTGGTCGCGCACTCGCTGATCGGGCAGTTGCTGCTCGCGCTGGCGATGCAGCGCGGTTCGACGACCGCGGCGGTGGCGGCGATGGACGCGGCCGGCGCGCTGCCCGCCGCGATCGTCGGGCTGCTGCTGCTCGGCGACCGGATCTGGCCCGGTCGGGAGTGGCTGGCCGGGCTCGGCTTCCTGGTCACGCTCGGCGCGGTGATCGGCCTGACCCGGTACGCCGAGCCCCAGCACCGCTTCTTTCCCCGCGATCTTGCAGTTGTGCCCCCCGAAATATCCCTCGTATCGGATATTTCGGGG
>JADGHA010000214.1 GCA_019689695.1 Micromonosporaceae bacterium
GAGTACGGGCGGGCGGCGAAGCCGGGTGGGGAGGTCTCGGCCGGAGGGGTGCTGGCGGAGCACGCGGCGGTACGCGAGGCGGTGGGCGTCTTCGACGTGTCGCATCTGGGCAAGGTACGGGTCAGCGGGCCGGGCGCGGCCGCGTTCGTCAACTCCTGCCTCACCAACGACCTCGGCAGGATCAAGCCGGGCCAGGCGCAGTACACGCTGTGCTGCGACGACCCGACCGGTGGCGTGGTCGACGACCTCATCGCCTACCTGTACGCCGACGACCACGTCCTCCTGATCCCCAACGCGGCGAACACCGCGGAGGTGGTGCGCCGGCTGGCCGCGGCGGCGCCGCCGCCGGTCACCGTCGTCAATGAGCACGAGCAGTACGGCGTACTGGCCGTGCAGGGCCCCCGCTCGCCCGAGGTGCTGGCCGCGCTCGACCTACCCACCTCCCATCCGTACATGAGCTTCGAGCCGGCCCGGTTCCGCGGAGCCGAAGTGACGGTCTGCCGTACCGGATACACCGGGGAGCACGGGTACGAGCTCGTCGTCCCCGCGGCTCGGGCCGGCGAGGTGTGGGACGCGGTGCTGGAAGCCGGCCAGCCGTACGGCATCCGCCCCTGCGGCCTCGGCGCCCGCGACACCCTGCGGACGGAGATGGGGTACCCGTTGCACGGCCAGGACCTGAGCCTCGAGATCACCCCGGTCCAGGCGCGGGCCGGGTGGGCGGTCGGCTGGTCCAAGCCGGCGTTCTGGGGCCGGCAGGCGCTGCTCGCCGAGAAGGCGGCCGGGCCGCGCCGGCTGCTGTGGGGCCTGGAGGCGGTCGACCGGGCGATCCCGCGTCCGCACATGACCGTCCACAGTGGTGGGCGGCAGGTCGGTGAGGTCACCAGCGGCACCTTCTCGCCGACGAAGAAGGTGGGCATCGCGCTCGCCCTGCTGGACACCGCGGCCGGGCTGGCCGACGGATCACCGGTCGAGGTGGACGTCCGGGGCCGACGGGCGGCGATGCGCGTGGTGAAGCCACCGTTCGTGACGCCGTCCGTGCGTTGATTCGGCCCCTTCGGGGGTTGTCCCGGACCTGGTACGGCATTCATGCTGGTCACCACGTTCACGCTCAATGGGGAGGGTGTCCATGGCAGGCCGTACCTTTTCGCCGCTTTCGTCGGCGGTCTCTGTCGTCGGGGCGGTGGTCCTCGCCTCGGGGGTGCTGAGTGCGGTCGCCGCACCGGCCAGCGCCGCGCCGCCCAGCGCCGCGCCGCCCGGCACCACGGCGCTCGGCGCCGGTGTCGAGTCGCCGACCGGCCGGTGGATCGTCCAGCTCGCCGAGCCGTCGGTCGCCGCGCACTCGCGCGCCACCGGCCACCAGCGGCTCGACCTGGCCTCGGCGGACAGCACCGCGTACGCCGGGCACCTGCGCGAGGCGCAGCGCAGCTTCGCCGAGCGGATGCGCCAGGTGGCGCCGGGCGCCCGGATCAGCACCGAGTACCGGACCGTCCTCAATGGAATGGCGGTGCGGATGTCCAGCGCGGAGGCGGCGAAGGTGCGCCAGCTGCCCGGCGTCGTCGGAGTGACCCCGGACGTACCGTACAAGCTGGACATGTTCGCCACGCCGCAACAGATCGGCGCGCCCGCCCTGTGGCAGAAGGTCGGCGGCCAGGCCCACGCCGGCGAAGGGGTGAAGGTGGCGGTCATCGACTCCGGCATCTTCGTGCGCAAGGCGGCGGACGGCTCGTACGCCGGCAACCCCTGCTTCGACGACAAGGGATACCGCGCGCCGCGCGGCTACCCCAAGGGGGACACCCGGTTCACCAACAACAAGGTGATCGTGGCCCGCGCGTTCTTCCGCCCGGACGACCCGCCGATCGCCGGTGAGGACACCCCCATCCAGGGCACCAACGAAGCCAGCCCGCACGGCACCCACGTGGCCGGCACCATCGCCTGTAACGCCGGCACCAAGGTGACCTACCAGGGCGCTGAGGTCACCATCAGCGGCGTGGCGCCGCGGGCGTACCTGATGAACTACCGGGTCTTCTACCCGAGCCGCAGCAGCGAGGACTTCCAGAACGGCAACGCGTACGTGGTCGAGCTGGTCAAGGCGATCGAGCAGGCGGTGGCCGACGGAGCCGACGTGATCAGCAACTCCTGGGGCTCCAGCTACCAGAACACCTTCGCCTGGCCGGACCCGGTGGTGCAGGCCGCCGAGGACGCGGTCGACGCCGGCGTGACCATGGTCTTCGCCAACGGCAACGGCGGCCCGGACACCGCGACCACCGGCGCGCCGGCCAACTCGCCGAAGGTGATCGGCGTCGGCGCGGTGACCAAGAACGCCACGATCGTGCCCGGCGTGGTCAACGTGACCGCCCCGGCCCCGGTCCCGCCGGCGCTGACCAACATGGGCGCCGGGCCGGCCGGGTTCGGGCCGCAGCTGACCACCCGGTTCGGGCCCGCACCGTTCGTCCCGGCGCAGGCGGTGGCCACCGACCACAGCTCGCTGGGGTGTTCGCTGGCCGGGGACACCAGCCCGTTCCCGCCGGGCTCGGTGAGCGGCAAGATCGTGCTGATCGAGCGCGGCGTCTGCGAGTTCAGCGTGAAGGTGTTCAACGCGCAGCGCGGTGGCGCGGTCGCCGCCCTGGTCTACAACTCGGCCGCGAACGGGGACACCATCCAGTCGATGGGTCCCGGCACGCACGCGGCGGACGTCACCATCCCGTCCTGGTTCCTCCGCCGCTCCGACGGGCTGGCCATGGTCGACTTCAGCACCTCGTCCGGCGGCACGGCCGAGGCCGAGTTCAGCTACGGGCCGCAAGCCACCGCGAACGTCGGCGACATCATGGCCGCTTTCAGCTCCCGGGGACCGACACAGGAGAAGCTGCTCAAGCCAGACCTGGTCGCCCCCGGCGTGGACGTGGTCTCGTCCGGGTACGGCAGCGGCGCCTACCCCGGGCCGTTCACCGGGTTCGGCTCGGCCTCCGGCACCAGCATGGCCACCCCGCACGTGGCTGGCTCCGCCGCGCTGCTGCTCCAGCTGCATCCACGGTGGACACCGGAGCAGGTCAAGTCGGCGCTGATGAACACCGCCACCGAAGACGTCTTCCTGGACACCGGCCGGACCGTCCGGGCCGGCGTGCTGGACCGGGGAGCCGGGCGGATCGACCTGGCCAGGGCGGCGGACCCGGGGCTGACCCTGTCCCCGCCGAGCCTGTCCGGCGGCGAGATCACCGCCGGCCACTCGGTCTCGTTCAAGATCCGCGCGACCGACGTCGGCGGGTCCGGCACCTGGGACGTCGCGGCGACCGCGACCAGCGGCCTGTCGGTGAGCCTCGGCGCCACCTCGATCAAGGTTCACCGCCGGGGGTCGGCCACCGTGTCCGTGCGGCTGACCGCGCCCGGCACCGCCGCGCCCGGCGACTACCAGGGTGAGATCGTGCTCACCCGCCGCGGCGGCGGTGGCCAGCTGCACGTTCCACTGTGGGTACGGGTGGTGCCGAACGGCGCGCAGAAGCAGGTCCTGCTCGTCGACGACGACGGCTCGTCCGCGAGCGACGACTTCGCCGACTACGCGGCGGTGTACCGCGCCGTGCTGGACCGTTTGGGCGTCAGCTACGACTACCGGGACGCGTGGAACGACGGGTTCCCGTCGTTCAACGAGCTGTTCGGGTACCGGACCGTGGTGGTCTTCACCGGTGACAACACCAGCTTCGACACCAGCGGGTTGACCCCGAGCGACCACAACCGGCTCTCCGAATGGCTGGACAGCGGCGGGCGGCTGCTCGCGTTCGGCCAGAATTTCGCCGAGACCTCGGACGACAACAGCTTCGAGTCCACCCGGCTCGGCCGGGCCCGGCTCTACCACGGCTACCTGGGTGTCGCCGAGGAGGACGGCTCGCTCTACGACGGCGCGCCGCCGGCACCCACCGCCGCCGGCGAGGGCCCGTTCGCCGGGCAGTCGCTGACCCTGTCGCAGCCCTCCATCGAGGCGACCTCGCCGCTCGGGGACACCGACACCTACCACGCGATGTCCACGATGACCCGCTTCTTCCGTCCGCTCTCCAGCGGCGCGGCGCCCGGCTGGGGCATCGGGTTCGGCCGGTCGTCGGAGCCCAGCCTCGCCGAGTCCCGGCTGCAGTTCCTCTACCGCAGCGCCGTGCTGGGCTTCGGCCTGGAGGGGGTCAGCGGCACCGCCACCCAGGACGCCCTGACCAAGGGGCTGCTGGACTGGCTGCTCGACTCGCCGACGGTGTCCAGACTGGACACCAAGGTGCAGCACGGCAAGACGGTCACCTTCACCGCCGGGGTCAGCTCCACTGCCGGCGCGGCGTTCACCACGTTCCGGTGGGACTTCGGTGACGGCACCCCGGTGGTCATAACGACGGGCCCGGTGGTGACGCACCGGTTCCGGGGTGGTGGCAAGCACCTGGTCACGGTGGAGGCGACGGACGCCCTGGGCCACCGCGCCCTCGGCAGCCGGCTCGTCTTCCGCTAGTACCCATCCCTGGTGGGGGGGCCGGGGGGGCCCCCCCCCCCCCCCAGGGGGGGGGCCCCGGGGGGCCCACCGTCTGTCCGGAGCAAGGTCGGCACATTGCGCGTCGTCGTGCTCGACTGTGCCGGCGCGGCGCGGTGGCCGGCTGCCGGGCAACGGTGATCGGCGTCCGGCGTGGCCGTTCCACCCGCCGTACCATCGACGCATGACGACCGAGTCACCCCAGGCGACCGAGTCCCCCCAGGCGCCGACGTCGGCGACCAGGCCGCCCCTGCGGCTGCCCCGGCGGTGGCCCTTCGGCCAGGACGCCACCGGGGTGATCGCCGCGATCGCCGTCGTCGTCGTGCTGATCTACGGCCTGACCCTGCTGAACCGCCAGGCGGAGATCTACCGGGAGGCGGGGGCGGCGGCGTTCGAGGCCGCCACCGGCGCGCTGGTCGCCCAGGTCCTGGTGTTCCTCGCGCTGCTCGGCGCCGGCGCCGCCTACCGCCGCGGGTACCCGATGCGGTGGGTCGGGCTGGCCGCCGGCCTGGCCGGGGCGTTGGCGGTGGCGTTCGCGCTGCTGCCGCACCTCGCGGCCGGGCACGACTGGCTGACCACCCTGCTGGGCTTCCTCGTCGCGATCGTCTTCGACCTCGTGCTCGCCGTCGAGGTCCTGCTGGCGACCGTGTACGCGCCGCTGTGGTGGGAGCGGCAGCGCTAGAAGCCCTCCGGCGCCCGCGGTGTGTAGTGCTCCTCCAGACGGCGTAGCTCGTCGTCGCTGAGCTTCAGCTCCACCGCGGCGACCGCGTCGGCCAGGTGCTGCGGCTTGGTCACGCCCACGATCGGCGCGGTCACCGCCGGCTTGTGCAGCAGCCACGCGAGCGCGACCTGGGCGCGGGACACGCCACGCTGCTGCGCCACCTCGGTCAGCGCCGCGAAAATCCGGCGGTCGGACTCCTCTGCCTGCCGGTACAGAGTGCTGCCGAACCGGTCGGTCTCGCTGCGCTTGGTGGTGACGCCCGGGTCGCGGGTCAGCCGGCCGCGCGCGAGCGGGCTCCAGGGCAGGACACCGATGCCCTGGTCGAGGCAGAACGGCAGCATCTCCCGCTCCTCCTCGCGCATGATCAGGTTGTACTGGTTCTGCATGGAGACGAACCGGGTCCAGCCGTTCAGGTCGGCCACGTACTGGGCCTGGACGAACTGCCAGGTCCACATCGACGACGCGCCCAGGTAGCGCACCTTGCCGGCGCGGACCAGGTCGTGCAGCGCCTCCATCGTCTCCTCGATGGGGACGTCCGGGTCGTACCGGTGGATCTGGTAGAGGTCGATGTAGTCGGTGCCCAGCCGGCGCAGGCTCGCGTCGACCTGGGTGAAAATCGCGCCGCGGGACAGCCCGCCGCCGTTGGGGCCGGGGCCCATCCGGTTGAACACCTTGGTGGCGATCACCACCTCGTCGCGGCGGGCGAACTCGGCCAGCAGCTTGCCGGTGATCTCCTCGCTGGAGCCCATCGAGTAGACGTTGGCGGTGTCGAAGGTGGTGATGCCGGCCTCGATCGCCTGCCGCACCAGGGGACGGGCGTCGTCGATGTCGAGCGACCACTCGTGCGTGCCCCGTCCCGGCTCGCCGAAGCTCATGCAGCCCAGCACCACTGCGGACACCCGCAGTCCGGAGGCTCCCAGCCGACGGTACTCCATGGTCATGATCCTACTGGGCCCGCTCGATTCGTCGGCCAGCCCGGTTTGAGCCGGCAGCGCCGTAGCATCAAGGCATGGCCGGCGTGCCGGGCGATGACTGGCGTACCGAGGCAGACCCGGAGTGGCTGCGCCACCACCGGTCGGAGAACTTCGTGCGGATGCGCCGGCGGCTGAGGGCACTCGGCTCGTTCAGCGACGCCGTTTCGCACGCCGAGCTGGGTCCGTTCGGCGGTGCTCCCCGCAACCCGCAGCTGAGGATCGAGGGAGCGAAATACTCCACCGTCCGGTACACCCAGCACCGGATCGCGTATACCACGATCCATATCTATCTTCAGCGGTGCCGGCGCTGCGGCGCGGAGGTGGAGTCGCACCGCGTCATCTGCGTCCGCGCGGACGGTGGCCGCCGGGTGCTCGGCACGCTCCAGGTGTGCCGCGAATGCCAGCTCAACTCCTGGATGTTCCACTCCCGGATGCCGGCCACCGCCCGGGCCCGCGCGTGGGCGCGCAAGGTCGTGGTCTAGGCCGGATCCGGCACCAGCAGCATGTCGGCCAGCCCGGCGGCGGCGAACGCCGCCCTGACCTCGTCGATGCCCTCGGTGAAGTGCGCCCAGCTGTCGATGTGCACGGGGACCACGGAGCGCACCCCAAGGATCCGCGCCGCCTCGACCATGCCCGCGGCGTCGAGGGTGAGGTTCGCGTCCCCCAGCAGGGCGGTGCGGGCGGCGCCGCCGAACAGGATCGCGGTGTCGATCGCGGGGAACCGGCCGGCGATCTCCTCGACCACCCGGAGCGAGGCGTTGTCGCCGCTGACGTAGACGGTGGGCAGGCCGGCGCCCTGCAGCACGAACCCGGTGACCGGTCCGGTCAGGTGCTCGGTGCCGTCGGGTCCGTGCTGTGCGGGTACGGCGGTGACCCGGACGTCGCCGGCCCGGTCGGGCCGCGGCAGATCTATGTGCGTCCAGGCCGGCAGGGCCCGGGCGGGCGGGCCCAGCCGCTCGGCGGTGGTGGGCGTGCACAGCACCAGCGGGGCCGCCATGGCG
>JADGHA010000215.1 GCA_019689695.1 Micromonosporaceae bacterium
TGGTAGCTCGCCCGGACCACCTCCGCGCCGGACACCGCCGGGGCGCGGCCGGGGTCCCGGACGGCCAGGCGCTGCGGCACATGGGCGTCGGCCAGCCGCCGGGCGACCCGGCCGCCGATGTGACCGGTCGCGCCGGTCACCGCAATAGGCACGAAACACACTCTATCCGGCGTACGGCCGCCGGTGTGCCGGCTCGCGCCGGCCCGCGGCAGGGTTCGGGGCGGCTCGCGGGCGGGTCCGGGGCGGCTCGCGGGCGACAATCTCGTGTCCGGTCTTCTGCGCGCCGCCGCGGCGTGGTACTCCTTATCGCCGTGGGCCAGCACACCGTCATCGATCGTTGTCCATGTTGTGGCTACCGGACCGGATGCACCACGTGTCCCGTCTGCTTCTGGACCGACGACGGCCGGCCGGAGCAGGCGGTGGACGTGGCGCTCGGCGACAGTCCGAACGGTGACCTGACGCTGCGCGACGCGCGCCTCAACTTCGCCATCTACGGTGCCTGCCATCCTCGCTACGAAAAGCTGGTCCGCCCGCCCCGGCCCGACGAGCAGCCCTGACGCCCGGCCAGCGGGCGGCTCAGGCCAGCGGCACGGTGGCGAGCCGGCTGGTGGGGCGGTCCGCGCCGCCGGCCGCCTCCAGGCTGATCGCGACCGCCTCCACGCCGTGCAGGCCTGGCAGCAGCATGGTCCCCGCATTCTGGCCGCCGGCGAGCACCCCGGCGCTGGTCGCCTGCCCGTCGCGGACGTACCACAGCTGGTAGGCCCGGTCGCGGGACGGGCGGGCCAGGTCGGCGCACATGACGACCGCGGCGTCGGTGCGGCGTGAGTAGACGACAGCCACCTGCCCGCCACCCTTGACCCGGATCTGGCGGGCCTTCGCGTCGGCGGCGGCCATGACCGACTGGATCCTGCTCACCTGGTCGAGCGCCGACTGCGCTGCCTGCCGCTGCGAGCCGACGCGCCGTTCCTCAACGACGAAGGTGGCACCGGCGGCACCGGCGGCGAGCGCGGCGGCGGCGATGCCGGCCGCGACCCGGCCGCGCCACCGGCCCGGCCGGTCCGATGGCGCCGGCCCGGCCGGGCTGCCCGGGCTGCGGGGCCGGGCCTGCCGGGTCCTTGCCGCCTGGCGCAGCACGTTCTCGCGCAGCCGGGGCGGGGCCGCCGTCCAGGTGGTGTCGGCCAGCCGGGCGGCGGTGGCGCGCAGCTCGGCGACCTCCAGCCGGCACGCCTCGCAGCCGGTGAGGTGGCGGGCGAACGCCATCCGCTCCACGTCGTCGACGGCGTCCAGTGCGTACGCCCCGGCCAGCGCATGGATCTCGGTGCTCATCCCAGGCTCACCCCCAGGCAGTCCCGCATCCGGATGAGCCCGTCCCGCATCCGCGTCTTGACCGTGGGCAGCGCGGTGCCCAGCAGCTCGGCCACCTCGCGGTAGGTGTAGCCGCCGTAGTAGGCCAGCGTGATCGCCTCGCGCTGCAGGTCGGTCAGGCCTTGCAGGCAGCGGCGGACCTGCTGCTGCTCCAGGTTGGCGGTGGCCTGCTCGACCACGTCGTCATACGGCGTCTGGCCGGCGCCCGCGGCCACCCGGCGCGCCCGGGCCGCTCCGGCCTGCTCCGAGCGGGCCCGGTCCACCGCCCGGCGGTGCGCGATGGTGAAGATCCAGGAGGTCGCGGAGCCCTTCGCCGGGTTGAACCGGGTGGCGCTGCGCCATACCTCGACCAGCACCTCCTGGGCGACCTCCTCGGCGTGCGCCGGGTCGCGCAGGATGCGCCTGGCCAGGCCGTACACCCGCGGCGCGACCACGTCGTAGAGGCGGGCGAACGCCTGCTCGTCGCCGCGCCCGACCGCCTGCAGCAGCTCGTCGGCGAGGTCGCCGGCCTGCTGGTCGGCGGGCGCCGGGCCGCCCGCGAGAACCCGCTGGGGACCGGATGGCACGGCGGAGAGACGACCGGACCAGGCGACCTGGTCCCCGTCCACCTCACCGCGCCAGTGCTGACCCATGCTCCAGCCTCCAGCCATCGACTGCCTGGGTACATGTAGTACGGATCACGCGGCCGACCGGATGGGTAGCAGGTCAGCTAGGCTCGTGATCTAGCTGGAGGTCGCGGGTGATCGATGAAGTGGGCGCCCTCATGCGGGCCGTGGCACAGACTGCCATCCTGCCGCTGTACCAGCGGCTGGCCGCCGGGGACGCCGAGGAGAAGGCGCCTGGCGACGTGGTCACGGTGGCCGACCGGAGGTCCGAGCAGCTGCTCGCCGCCGAGCTGGCCAGCCTGCTGCCCGGGTCCACTGTGGTCGGTGAGGAGGGCGTCGCGGCCGACGCCGCACTGCTGGAGCGGCTGGCCGATCCCGGCCCGGTGTGGCTGGTCGACCCGCTGGACGGCACGGCCAACTTCGCCGCCGGACAGGGGCCGTTCGCGGTGATGGTCGCGCTGCTGGTGAACGGGATCACCCGGACCGGTTGGATCCTGGACCTGATCACCGACCAGCTGGCGGTCGCGGACGCCGGTGCGGGCGCCTACCTGGACGGGAGGCGGATCACCGCCGACCAGGACGCGCCACCGCTGTCCGCGCTGCGCGGCAACGTCCGCAGCAGGTACCTCCCGCCCGAGGTGCGCGCGGCGGTGGACCGTTGGGCCGGCCTGCTCGGTGAGGCGCTGCCGGGCACCGGCTGCGCCGGCCGCGAGTACCCGGACGTCATCACCGGTGTCCAGGACTTCGCGCTGTTCTGGCGGACCCTGCCGTGGGACCACGCCGCCGGCGTGCTGTTCACCAACGAGGCGGGCGGCGTGGCGCGCGGGCTGGACGGCCGGCCGTACCTGCCGACTGATCCGCGACCCGGGCTGCTCGTCGCCCGCAACGAAGCAGTGTGGCGGGAGGTGTACGACGGGCTGCTGGCCCGTCAGCCGGGACTGAGCGGCGCGGCCTGAGCGACTTTCCCGGGATCAGTGGTTGGGCCACTGCGTGCCGACCACGTCCAGCAGGCGCAGCGCCTCGGCCGAGCGGGAGCCGGGCGCCGCGGTGTAGATGACCAGCCGCTGGTCGCGGTCGGGGATGTCGAGCAGATCACACTCCAGCTCCAGCTCGCCGACGACCGGGTGGTGCAGTCGCTTCGTGCTGTCGCGCCGTACGCACACCCAGTGTCGTTCCCACCGCCGGACGAACTCGGGACTGGTGGCCCGCAGCCGCTGCAGCAGGCGCCTGATGCCCGGATCGTCCGGATACCGGGCGGCGGCCGCCCGGAGGTTCGCCACGCACTCCTCCGCGAACGCGTCCGCGTCCGGACCAGGGTAGAGGTCGACCCGGCGCGGGCCGCAGAACACCTGCCACACCAGGTTGCGGTCCGGTTCCGGTATGGCGGCGAAGTCGCCGAGCAGCGCCACCGCCATGTGGTTCCAGGCCAGCACGTCGTACTTGGCGTCGAGCACGAACGCCGGCGTGTCGTCGAGCCGGTCGAGCAGGCGCAGGATGCCGACGGGCACGTCACGGCTCGGGCCGCCCACCGGGCCGGGTACCTCGCCGGCCAGGTGGTAGAGGTGCTTGCGCTCGTCCTCGGCCAGCCGCAGCGCCCGGGCCAGCGCGCCGAGCACCTGCCGGGACGGGCGCGGCCCCCGCGCCTGCTCCAGCCGCGTGTAGTAGTCCACGGAAATGCCGGCGAGCCGGGCCACCTCCTCCCGCCGCAGTCCGGGCGTGCGCCGGCGGAGCCCGGCGGAAAGCCCGACGTCGCCGGGCTGCACGCGGGACCGGCGGCCACGCAGGAACTCGGCGAGCTGCCTGCGATCCACGTAGACCATCATGCCGCGCGGCCAAGCCCTAACCAGGGAGTGCCGATCCCCGGATAACCGGGCCTCTTCTCGGCCGGAGACGGCCGGTGCAGCGTCTTGAAACATGAGCGGAGCAAGGGTCGCCCTCGTGACGGGGGCCAACAAGGGCATCGGGTACGAGATCGCGCGCCAGCTCGGCGCCATCGGGGACATCGAGGTTCTGCTCGCGGCCCGCGATCCGCAGCGCGGGCGGGCGGCTGCCGAAAGCCTCGGCGCGGTCGCGGTGCCGCTGGACGTGACGGACGCCGCCTCGGTCGCCGCCGCGGCGAAGTGGATCGACCAGGAGTACGGCCGGCTGGACATCCTCGTCAACAACGCCGGCATCCTCCTGGAGCGGGGCGAGGCGCCGAGCGCGACCTCCCTGGACCTGATGCGCCAAACCTACGAGACGAACGTCTTCGGCGTGGTCGCGGTGACCAACGCGATGCTGCCGCTGCTGCGCCGCGCACCGGCGGCACGGATCGTGAACATGTCCAGCGGCTTGGGCTCGCTGACGCTGTGCACCACGCCCGGCCACCGCTACTACGAGCGCGCGCTGCTGGCGTACAACTCCTCGAAGTCGGCGCTCAACGCGGTGACCGTGGCGTACGCCACCGAGCTGCGGAACACGCCGATAAAGGTGAACGCGGCGGATCCCGGCTACTGCGCGACCGACCTCAATGGACATAGCGGGCCACGTACGCCGGCGCAGGGTGCCGTCGCGGCTGTGATGCTGGCCACGTTGGACGATGACGGGCCGACCGGGCAGTTCTACGACGAGGACGGCGTCGTACCGTGGTAGGCCGTGACGGCCTATCTCGACGAACTGTTCTCGCTCGCCGGCCGGGTGGCGGTGGTGACCGGCGGCAGTTCGGGCATCGGCCGGGTCATCGCTGAGGCGTTGGGCCGGGCCGGCGCGCGGGTCGTGCTGCTGGCCCGGCGGGAAGGGCCGCTGGCCGACGCGGTGCGGGAGCTGGCGGCGGTCGGCGTCGAGGCCACCTACGTCGCGGCCGACCTCGCCGACCGGGCCGCGCTGCGGGCCGCCGCCGACCGGGCGGCACAGGTGTACGGCGAGCCGGACATCCTGGTGACCTCGGCCGGGATCAACCTCCGGCCACCACTGTCCACACTCACCGAGTCCGACTGGGACACCATCATGGCCGTCAACCTGGACGCGCCGTTCCTGCTCGGCCAGCGGTACGGCCCCACGATGGCGGCCCGCGGCTGGGGCCGGATCATCAACCTGGTGTCCCAACAGGCGGTGCGCGCATTCGGCAACAGTGGCGCGTACGGCGTGTCCAAGGGCGGGCTGGCCGCGCTCACCCGTTCCCAGGCCGAGGCGTGGTCGCGGCATGGCGTCTGCTGCAACGCGATCGCTCCCGGCGTCGTGCGTACCCCGATGAACGCGCCGCTGTTCGCCGACCCGCAGCGGGCCGCGGCGATGGCCGCCCGGACGATGGTCGGCCGCAACGGCGAGGCGGCCGACTTCGCCGGGCTGGCGGTCTTTCTCGCCAGCCCGGCGTGTGCGTACCTGACCGGACAGACGATCTTTCTCGACGGCGGTTTCTCCAGTGCGTGACTGAGCGTGGCGTTCCGGTCGCGCTTGTGGTCTGGCGCGGTGCTGGCAGTCCGGTATTCTGGCGCCGGCCGCCCGCAGGTCGACGCATGGCCGCCGATGGAGGAGACCGTGTGGCCGATGGAAGGGACCGTGTGACCGCGCTCCGCCGAACGACCGCCCTCGCCGCGGCGTTGCTCGCCGCGCTCGTACTCGCCGTCGCTGGTTCCGTGCCGCGCGCCCTCGCGGCGCCCAACACCGATTCGGAGGGCGGCACCGCCGCGCTGCGCAAGGCACTGGACCAGGCAGCCCGGGCGTACGGCCAGGCAAAGGCCAAGTTGGACGCTTCGAAGAAGCGCCAGGCGCAGTACGCCGCCCAGCTCAAGGCAACCGAGCTGCGGCTGGCCGAGCTGAGAGCGCACGTGCAGGAGCTGGCCGCCACCGCGTACCGCACCGGCCCGCTCACCCCGCTCATGACGCTGCTCAACAGTGCCTCGCCGGAGGAGTTCCTGGAGCGCGCGGTCACCGTGGAGATGCTGGCCAAGCGCGACGACCAGCAGCTGCGGGAGTACGCGCAGGCGCAGGCGGAGGCGGCCGAGCAGAAGGCGCTGGTCGACAACGAGGTCAAGATCCAGACCAAGCAGCTGGCCGACATGGCCAAGCGCAAGCGGCAGGCGGAGCAGGCGCTCATCGCGGCCGGCGGTGGCCGGTCGACCACCAGTCTGGCCAAGTTCAACTCGCCCGCGGCCAAGCCGGCGCCGCGCAACCCGGACGGGTCGTGGCCGTCGGAGAGCTGCTCGGTCGACGACCCGACCACATCCGGGTGCATCACCCCGCGCACCGCGCACGCGCTGTCCGAGGCGAGGGCCGACGGCTTCAACCACTACGTCTCCTGCTACCGCAGCGGCGGAAGCGGTGAGCACCCCAAGGGCCGGGCGTGCGACTTCGCCGCCGCGAAGAACGGCTTCGAGAACGTCAACGCCACCGGTTCCGACAAGGAGTACGGGGACCGCCTCGCCGCGTACTTCCTCAAGAACGCCGACGCGCTCGGCGTCATGTACGTCATCTGGTACGGCCGGATCTGGATGCCCAGCACCGGGTGGCGCACCTACAGCGGGTGCTGCGGCCCGGCCGAGACACACAAGAACCACGTGCACCTGTCGATGTTGTGAAGCCGCTGCCGACCGGCCTGGCCGCCGCACTCGTCTTCCTGGCGAGCGGGGCGGTGCTGGTCCTGGAGGTGGTCGGCCTGCGCCTGGTCGGACCCTATGTCGGCGTGACGTTGCAGACCAGCAGCGCGGTGATCGGCGTCGCGCTCGCCGCCATCGCCTACGGGGCCTGGCTCGGCGGCTGGCTCGCCGACCGCTGGGACCCGCGCCGGCTACTGGCTCCAGCGCTGCTGCTCGCCGCGGTCGCCACCGCGTTCACCCTGCCGCTGGTGCGGTACGCCGGTGAGGCGCTGCGCGAGGAGGGCGGGGCCATCCGGGCGGCCGGCGGGATCCTGCTGCTGACCACGCTGACCCTGTTCGTACCGGCCGCGCTGCTCTCCACCATCCCGCCGCTCGTGGTCAAGCTGCAGCTGGGCGACCTGGCACAGACCGGCCGGGTGGTCGGGCGGCTGTCCAGCATCGGCACCCTGGGCGCGATCACCGCCACCCTGGGCACCGGCTTCGTCCTGGTCGCCGCGCTGCCCAGCAGTGTCATCATGTTCGGCCTGGCCGGGCTGCTCGGGGCGGGCGGGCTCGGCCTCGCGATCTACCTGCGGGTGGTGGCCGGCGTCCGCAGCACCTCGGGACGGCGCGGA
>JADGHA010000216.1 GCA_019689695.1 Micromonosporaceae bacterium
GGGGCCTGCGTCATTTGTGTATAACTCACAGGTCGGCCACCAGCAGGTGCTCGACGAACTGCGGCGCGCGGGACAGCACCTGGCCGTCCGCGCCGACCACCATCGAGTCGCCGTCGAAGACCAGCTCGTCCTGGCCGCCGACCATGTTGACGTACGCCACCGCGGCGCCGGCCTCGGCGGCGCGCCGGCGCACCAGCGGCAACCGCACGTCGTCCTTGTTCAGCTCGTACGGCGAGCCGTTGATGTTGATCACCAGCCCGACGCCGGCCTGCCCGGCCACGGTGAACGGCCCGCCGGCCTGCCACATGTCCTCGCAGATGGTCAGCGCCACGTCGACCCCGCCGATGCGGGCCACCAGCAGGGTGTCGCCGGGCACGAAGTACCGGTCCTCGTCGAAGACGCCGTAGTTGGGCAGGTGGTGCTTGAAGTACCGGGCGACCACCCGGCCGCGGTGCAGCAGGGCCAGCGCGTTGCGGGGCCCGCGGGTCCGGGTGGCGTCGGCGCTGGTGCGGGCCGGCCCGTCCGCGTCCAGGTAGCCCACGATCACCGGCAGCTCACCCAGCCCGCCCGCGGCCAGGTCGGCGGCGAGCTGCTGCACCGCCGCGCGCGAGGCGGCCACGAAGGACTCCCGGAACACCAGGTCCTCCACCGGGTACCCGGTCAGCATCAGCTCGGGGAAGGCGACCAGCTGCGCGCCGGCGTCGGCGGCGCGGCGGGACCACTGCACGACCATCGCCACGTTGCCGGCGATGTCACCGACGGTGGGGTCGACCTGGGCGAGCGCGAGACGCAACATCGGCATGCCTCCAGTCTCCCCTGGTCCGGTATGCGGGTCATTTGTGAGGCCGGTAACGTCTGTGTAATCGCCCGGAGCGAGACTTGCCGGGTGTGAACACGCAACGTGGTCACGAGCGCGCGTCACAAGGGGTCAGGGTGGACCGTCAGCAGGAGTTCGTCCTCCGCACGCTGGAGGAGCGCGACATCCGTTTTGTCCGTCTGTGGTTCACCGACGTGCTCGGCACGCTCAAGAGCGTCTCGGTGGCGCCGGCCGAGCTGGAGGCCGCCTTCGAGGAGGGCATCGGCTTCGACGGCTCGGCCATCGAGGGCTTCGCCCGGGTCTTCGAGTCCGACATGATCGCCATGCCGGACCCGACCACGTTCCAGGTATTCCCGTACGAGATCACGTCATACGGCGACTCGCCGCCGGCCGGCGCGGGCGGGGAGAGCGCCCGGATGTTCTGCGACATCCTGCTGCCCGACGGGTCGCCGTCCTGGGCCGACCCACGGCACGTGCTGCGCCGGGCGCTGTCGCGCGCCGCGGAGAAGGGCTTCACCTTCTACACCCACCCGGAAATCGAGTTCTTCCTGCTGCAGAACGGGCCGCTGGACGGTTCGGTGCCGATCCCGGTGGACACCGGCGGCTACTTCGACCACACCAGCCACTCGGTGGCCCGCGACTTCCGCCGGCAGACCGTGCTCGCGCTGGAGCGGATCGGCATCTCGGTGGAGTACAGCCACCACGAGGTCGCCCCCGGGCAGCAGGAGATCGACCTGCGGTACGCGGACGCGCTCGCCACCGCGGACAACATCATGACCTTCCGGCACGTGGTCAAGGAGGTGGCCCTGTCGCAGAACGTGCGCGCCACCTTCATGCCCAAGCCGTTCACCGACCAGCCGGGCAGCGGCATGCACACCCACCTGTCGCTGTTCGAGGGGGAGCGCAACGCGTTCCACGACCCGTCCGACCCGATGAAGCTGTCCAAGGTCGCCAAGGCCTTCATCGCCGGCCTGCTGGTGCACGCCCGGGAGTACACGGCGGTCACCAACCAGTGGGTGAACTCGTACAAACGGCTGTTCCCGCTGCCGCTGCCGGACCGCATCACCGAGGCGCCCGCGTACGTCTGCTGGGGCCACCTCAACCGCTCCGCGCTGGTACGGGTGCCCGCCTACGGCAAGCCGAACTCCGCCCGGGTCGAGGTCCGCTCGCTCGACTCGGCCTGCAATCCCTACCTGACCTTCGCGGTGCTGCTCGGCGCCGGCCTGGCGGGCATCGAGCGGGGGTACGAGCTGCCGCCGGGCGCCGAGGACGACGTCTGGTCGCTGTCCGCGGCCGAGCGCAAGGCGATGGGGTACGAGCCGCTCCCGCAGAACCTCTCCGAGGCGATCGAGGTGATGGCCGGCTCGGAGCTGGTCGCCGAGGTGCTCGGCGAGCACGTGTTCGACTTCTTCCTGCGCAACAAGCGCGCCGAGTGGGAGGAGTACCGGCGCGAGGTCACGCCGTACGAGCGCAAGCGCTACCTGGGTTTCATGTAACGCCGGGCGGCAGCGGTTCGCCGCGTTCGCCGCGTCCGGTTCCCGGCCGGGCGGCCATTGAACTGAACGCGTGCGGGCAGCGTTCCACCAGAACGTGCAGGAGCAGACGACCTCGGCGGTTGAGCCCGCGACGGAAGTGCTGGAGCCGCGCGGTGTCCGGGACGATGCGGCGGCGGGTGAGGATCTGCCAACCGACCCTGGTCCGTCAACCGGCCGCGATCCGTCGGCCGGACCTCGTCCGGAAGCGGGCCTTGAGGCGGCGGGTCGCGATTCGGCAGCCGCCGCGGGGACCGCGGCGCAAGCGGAGAGCGGGGGCACCGGTGGCCGGCCGGCCTGGCGCACCGCGGCCAGCTGGGCGCTGACCGGGCTGGCTGTCCTGTTCATCCTGTTCGCCCTGGTCCTGCCCAACCGGCTGCAGTCGCAGAGCGTGTGGTCGTTCGTCCGCCTTCCGCTCGAGCTGATCCTCGGGGTCGGGGTCCTGCTCCTGGTGCGGCCGCGGGTGCGGCCGTGGGCCGCAGCCTGTCTCGGCCTCGGGCTCGGCCTGCTGCTCATCGTGAAGATCGCCGACATCGGCTTCTACGCGACCCTGGGCCGGCCGTTCAACCTGGTGCTCGACTGGATCCTGCTGGACGACGCGGTCTCCTTCCTCCAGGACTCGATCGGCCGGGCCGGCGGGATCGCGACCGCGGCCGGGATCGTGGCCCTCGCCGCCGGCCTGGTGGCCCTCGCCACCCTGTCGGCCCTGCGCCTGAACCGCCTGGTCGCCGGGCACGCCTCCGTCGCCACCCGGTCGGTGCTGGCGCTGGGGGTCGTCTGGATCGTCCTGGCCGCGTTCGGCGTGCACATCCACCCGCAGGTCCCGGTCGCCACCCGCAACACCCTCCGGCTGGTCGAAGCCCGCCGGGCACAGGTGCGCGCCGCCCTGGCGGACAAGGAGGTGTTCGCCAAGGAGAGCAGAAGAGACGCCTTCCGCGGTGTCCCGGGCGACCAGTTGCTCACCGCCCTGCGCGGCAAGGACGTCATCATCTCCTTTGTCGAGAGCTACGGGCGCAGCGCGATCGAGGACCCGCGGCTGGCCCCGGTGGTGGATCCGGTGCTGGACGCCGGGACCCGGGAGCTGGCGGCGGCCGGCTTCGCCTCCCGCAGCGCCTTCCTCGCCTCGCCGACCGCGGGTGGCGGCAGCTGGCTGGCGCATTCGACGTTCCTGTCCGGCCTGTGGATCAGCACCCAGCAGCGCTACCGGACCCTGCTCGCCAGCGACCGGCTGACCCTGACCCGCTGCTTCCAGCGGGCCGGCTGGCGGACGGTGAGCTTCGAGCCGGGGACCATCCGCCCGTTTCCCGAGGGATCGCTCTACAGCTACGACCAGACGTACCTGTACAAGGACTTCGGGTACCGCGGGCCGCGCTTCAGCTGGTCCACCATGCCGGACCAGTACACGCTGCAGACCTTCCAGGACCGGGAGTACGGCAGGGCGGGCCGCGGTCCGTTGCTGGCGGAGATCACCCTGACCTCCAGCCACACCCCGTGGGCGCCGCTGCCCGAGATGGTGGACTGGACCGCCCTCGGCGACGGTAGCGTGTTCGGCCCGATCGAGCGGGCGGGCGACCGGCCGACCGAGGTCTGGAAGGATGCCCGCCAGGTCCGCGCCGGGTACGCCCGCTCCATCGCGTACTCGGTGCAGAGCCTCATCTCCTTCGTGAAGCGCTACGGCAGGGACAACCTGGTGTTGATCTTCCTCGGTGACCATCAACCGGCCCCGCTGGTCACCGGTGCCGGCGCCAGCCGCGACGTGCCGATCACGATCGTCGCCGCTGATCCGGCGGTGATGGACCGGATCGCCGGGTGGCACTGGCAGAACGGCCTGAACCCCGGCCCGACAGCGCCGGTCTGGCGGATGGACACGTTCCGCGACCGGTTCCTGAGCACCTTCGGGCCGCAGTCCGCGCACTAGCGTTCGCACGTTCCTTCGGGACGCCCGGCCACCACCGGGACGATCCGCCGCCAGACCGACCACATCGCGGTGCCCCGCTCGGCTGTCCTCGTAAATTTTGCCCGATGCACCTTGTGATCATGGCAGTTTTCTTCAATGATGTCTGCCTATCTTGCACCGGCGGAAGTCATTGGGGAGGAACGATGAAACACCTCGCCCGCCGGGCGCTGGCCACTGCTGCCGCGCTCGCCTGCACCACCCTGGGAGTCGTCGTGGTCTCCGCCGCCCCCGCGCAGGCCGCGACGACCCCGGGCATCGACGTGTCCCACTACCAGGGCGCGATCAACTGGACCAGCGTGCGCAACGCCGGCATCCGGTTCGCGTTCATCAAGGCCACCGAGGGCACCAGCTACCTGGACCCGAGGTTCGCCGCCAACTACGTGGGGGCGTACAACGCGGGCGTGATCCGCGGCGCCTACCACTTCGCCCGGCCCGCCGCCTCCAGCGGCGCCGTCCAGGCGAACTTCCTGGCCGACCACGGCGGCGCCTGGTCGGCCGACAGCCGGACCCTGCCCGCCGCGCTCGACCTGGAGGCCGGCTGCGCCGGCCTGTCCCAGTCGGCCATGCGCAGCTGGATCCAGTCCTTCCTCAACCAGTACCGGGCCCGGACCGGCCGGTACGCGGTCATCTACACCACCACCAGCTGGTGGTCGTCCTGCACCGGCAACTGGACCGGGCCGTGGAGCACCAGTCCACTGTGGATCGCGCGATGGGCGAGCTCGCCCGGCACCCTGCCGGCCGGCGCGCCGTTCTGGTCGTTCTGGCAGTACACCAGCAGCGGCAGCGTCCCAGGCGTCTCCGGCGCCGTCGACCGGGACTACTGGAACGGCACGGTCGACCGGCTGATCCACCTGGCCAACAACACCTGACCGCCCCTGCGCACCTCCGGGAAAGTGCGCGCAGCGGGGACTGCCCTGGGTGCACTTTCCCGGAAAGTGCCCCGGCCCTAGCGGACGGCCGGTTCGACGGTGAGCACGCCGGCGGCGACGTCCAGTGTCGCCGGTGTGCCCACCGGTACGGTCACCTGGCCGTGCCCGTGCCCGATGGGCAGCCCGCCCAGCACCGGTACGCCCAGGTCGCCCAGGCGGTCGGCGAGCACGTCGGCGACGGTGACCGGCCAGCCGTCCGCACAGTTGGTGAACTGTCCTACCGCGACTCCGGCGAGGCCGCGCAGCACGCCGGCCCGGCGCAGGTGGGTGAGCATCCGGTCTACTTTGTACGGCGGCTCGTCGACCTCCTCGACGAGCAGGATGGCGCCGGCCAGGTCGGGCATGTCCGGGGTGCCCACGGACGAGGTGAGCAGGGACAGGTTGCCGCCGAGCAGCGGGCCGCGGGCGGTGCCGGGCACGCTGACCCGCGCGGTCTCCTCGGCCGGGTCGCGCTTGACCACCACCGGCTCAGTGCCCATCAGCGCCGCCCGCAGCGACTGCGCGGACTGCTCCGGCGTCCGCTCGTCGACCCAGGCCGCTCCCGGGCCGTGGATGGTGGCCAGCCGCGCGCCGCGCCACAGCGCGAGCTGCACCGCGGTGATGTCGGAGAAGCCCACCACCACCTTGGGGTCGCGCCGCACCGCCGCCATGTCGATCGCGTCGACCACCCGCTGAGCGCCGTAGCCGCCGCGGGTACAGATCACCCCGCGGACCCTCGGGTCGGCGAGCGCCGCGTTCAGGTCCGCGACGCGCAGCGCGTCCTCGCCGGCGAAAAAGCCGCTCCGGGCGTACGCGTGAGCGCCGACCCGCACGTGCAGCCCCCAGCCGGTGAGCAGCTCCACTCCACGGGCCACCCGCTCGGGCCTGGTCGGTCCGGACGGCGAGACGAGCATCACGGTGTCGCCGGGGCGCAGCGCGGCCGGGCGTACCGCCTCATCGAGCACGTCGCGAGACTACTAGCCTTGCTTGGTGTGACGACGGCACTGGTGGTGCAGAACGGCGCGGAGGACGACGTCCGCCGGCTGGGGGAGTGGCTCACCGAGGCCGGTCTGGACCTGGCGGTGGTACGCCCGTACGCCGGAGAAGCGCTGCCGGACGACCTGGCCGGCCACGCGGCGCTGGTCGTGCTCGGCGGCCCGCAGCACGCCTACCCCGACCAGGCGGGCCAGCCCGGCGCGCCCTGGTTCCCGGCCCTGGAGGGCCTGCTGCGCAAGGCCGTCCGGCAGCGGGTGCCCACGCTCGGCATCTGCCTCGGCGCCCAGCTGCTCGCCACCGCGCACGGCGGTTCGGTCGAGCTGAGCACCGCCGGGCCGGAGATCGGTCCCCGGCTGGTCGGCAAGCGGGACGCGGCCGAGCAGGATCCGCTCTTCGCCCGGGTGCCGCTCGCTCCGGACGTGGTGCAGTGGCACCACGACGAGATCACCGAGCTGCCGGCCGGGGCCGTGCTGCTGGCCGCCTCCACCCGCTACCCGCACCAGGCCTTCCGCATCGGCGAGCGGGCCTGGGGGCTGCAGTTCCACATCGAATGCGACACCGCGATGGTGGCCGACTGGGCGCGCAGCGACGCGCAGACCCTGGCCGACCTCGGCCGCGACCCGGACGACGTGGTGGCGGCGGCGGACGCCGTGATGGTCGACATGGAGGAGGTGTGGCAGCCGTTCGCCGCCCGGTTCGCCGCCCTGGCCCAGGGCAAGCTGGCCGGGACCCGCTCGCTTCCCCTCCTCGGCCCTTGAGCGCGCGTCCGCCAACCGCACTTTCCGGGAAAATACCGGTCAAGGAGACCAACCAACCGGCACTTTCCGGGAAGAGGCGTGACGGAGGTGGGGGGTGAGCCGGCCCACGAGTGCGGCGGGGCGGCTGGCGCGGTACGGCCTGACGCTGCGGGAGGCGGTCGGGCTCGGCCTGTGGGA
>JADGHA010000217.1 GCA_019689695.1 Micromonosporaceae bacterium
TGCTGGTAGTGACCACAGAGGGCATTGCTGGATACGTCGTGCAGCGAGTCATCGGCGAGGTCGTCGGTGTCACGGTGCGAACCAGGAACGTCTATATCGAGGGGGTGAAGCAGCTCACTGGCGAGCGCAACCCGCACCTGCCGCTGCTGCTGACCAGGTGGCGACAGGAGGCGGTGGCCAGGATGTCGGAGGAGGCGACCCGCCGCGGCGCGAATGCGGTCGTGGGCATGCGGTTCGACCACCGCGACATCAGCGACATGTGGGTGGAGCTCTGCGCGTACGGCACGGCCGTGTTCGTCGTCTCCGCCGGAGACACCCGGCCGCAGCCACGGCGCCGGGTGTAGTGGAGAGGTCCGCTCAGATCGAGCGGCGACGGATCTTCGGCCTGGCCGCCCGGCGGGGCTGCCGGCGGGGCGCGGGCTCGGGCTGGTCTTCGCCCTCCAAGGCCGCGCGCATGCGCTGCATGGTGTTCGTCAGGATCCGGGACACATGCATCTGGGACAGCCCGACCTGCTCGGCGATCTGGGTCTGCGTCATGCCATGGCCGAACCGCATCTCCAGGATGCGCCGGGTGCGGACGGGCAGCTCGGCGATGAGCGAACGCAGCGACACCCAGCAGTCGATCGCGTCCAGCCGGCGGTCGTCGGCGCCGAGGATGTCCACCAGCGGCACGTCCGCGGCCCGGATCGGGGCCTGCAGCGACGCTGACCGCCGGGACCGCTGGGCGATCATCGCCTCCACCACCGCGTCCTGGGCCACGTCCAGGTAGCTGGCGATATCGGCGGCCGTGGGTGAGCGGCCCAGCGTCTGGCCGAGCTGCGACTCCGCCCACCGCACCTCGATGCTCAGCTCCTGCAGCCGGCGCGGCGGGCGCACCGCCCAGCCCCGGTCCCGCAGGTGCCGCTTGAGCTCACCGGTCATCGTGGTCACCGCGAACGGGAAGAAGTCGCCGCGCTGCGGATCGAAACGGTCCACCGCGTTGATCAGCGCCAGCACGGCGACCTGTTTGAGGTCCTCGTGCGACTCGCCGCGGTCGCGGAATCGTCGGGCCAGCTGGGCGGCGAGCGGCAACAGGTCGGTGACCACCCGATCGCGCAGCTCGCGCCGGGCCGGGCTGTCCGCGGGCAGGTGCACCAGGTGGACCAGCGCGCGGGCCAGCGGGTCGTTCGCCGGCGCCGAGGACAGCTGCCGGGTCGCCTGCTGCGGCGCCGACTCGTACACGCCGAGCTGCTTGGCCGCCCCGGTGATCTGCAGGACCTCCAGCACCACCCCGCGGGCGCCGATGACCTGCAGCTGGCCGCCGCCGTTGTCGCCGATCTCGGCCAGCCGCACCAGCTCGGAGACGGCCCGGGCGTCGAGCACCGTGATCCCGGTCAGGTCGAGCAGCACGTCCCGTCGGTGCTCGCGCAGCCGTGGTTCGAGCTCCTTGGTGAGCTCCACGATGGAGGCGAAGTCCAGGCTGCCCGAGACAACGACGAGATCGAGGTGTTCAGTCACCTGTGTGTCGATCACGATGTCGTTCATACGACCCCCCAGCGTCGACCACGTCCGGCCCGGTGGCGTCTCTTTCCCGCGCGCGGGTTGTCAAACCTGAAGGATCTATTAACGACACTCCAGAGGTACGGCCAGAGCGGTGAACCGCGTTGACAGGTACCTACGGGTCACAGCCGCTGATCGTTTTCCGTCTGCCGATGAGCGTAACCTTTTTCTCGGCCGGGCATAAGGCCTGTTTAACCACCCCCGCCGAGCACCGGTACGTCCAGTTGCCGGGGACGGTGCCGCTCGACCACCCGCGAGTGCCAGCTGGCCGCCTGGTGCCGGCTGCGCCACTCCACCAGCACGATCGTCGCGTCGTCCAGCAGCGGCCCGCTGCGCTGGTCGAGCACGGTGCCGACCAGCCGGCGCAGGGTCTCCGGGGCGGACAGCCCGTCGGCGTGCCGGCGCAGCACCAGGTCGCCGAGGCGCCGCACGCCGAAGTCGTCGTCCACGGCGTGCCGGGCCTCCACCACCCCGTCGGTGTAGAACAGCAGCCGGTCGCCGATCTCCAGCTGGGTCCGGTTGACCGGCGGCGCCCCCAGGTTGGCGGCGATGCCCATGACCACGCCGCTGACGCCGTGCAGCACCCGCACCCGGCGCCCACCCCGGATCAGCAGCGGCTGCGGGTGGCCGCAGTTGACCCAGGTGAAGATGCCGGTCGCGGTGTCCAGATCGGCGAAGACTCCGCTGACGAACCGGTCCCCGTGGAACTGCCGCTCCACCGCGGCGTCCACGCTCTGCGCCATCCGCACCAGGTCGTGCCCCTCCAGCCGGCTGCGCCGGCAGGCGCCCACCGCGATCGTCGCGGTCAGGCCGGCATCCAGGTCGTGCCCCATCGCGTCGAAGATGGACACGTGCAGGTGCGTGCCGCGCATGCCGTAGTCGAAGGCGTCGCCGCCCACCTCGTACGCCGGCTCCAGTGAGCTGGTCACCGCCACCTCCGAGGTGCCGAAGGTGCGCGGCGGCAACAGTGCCCACTGCATTTCCGCGGCAAGGCTCATCGGCTGCCGCCGGACCAGCCGGGACATCGTGTCGCTACAGGCCCGCTTGCTCACCAGCACCAGCGCGACCAGGGAGGCCAGCGCGTGCGCGCGGCGAGCGGCGGCCGGGTCGGGCGGCACGGTCAGCGCCAGCACGCCGATCTTCTCGGTGCCTTCCAGCAGGGCCAGCCACCACCGCTGCGGCGCCGCCCCGCCGCCGTCGCCACCCGGCCGCGCCCGGCGCATCACGACCTGCGGCCCGGTGAACACCCGGCCCGCCAGCGTCCCGCGCACCGGCAGCGGCCGGGCCGGCCGGCGCGACGGCAGCGGGATGAGCAGGTCCCGCTGCACATCGGCCAGGTAGATCACCGGATCGGTCAGGTCGCCGATGGCGGCGTACTCGGCGACCAGGTCGGTCAGGTCGTCGGGAGACACCCGGTGTGCGGCGTCGAGCAGGCCGGAGAGCATCCGCTCCCCCGCCGTGTCGCCGCCGGCGATGCCGTCGCCCGCCGTGCCCGCCGCCGTCGGCTGGACTGCCACGACCGCCGGCTACCGCCTACCGGCCAGGTACCGGCCGGTCACCAGCGGATGCCCGGCGACCAGCGCCTGGTCGGCCGCGAGGATCTGCTCTGCGGTCATCGCGCGCTCGGCCGCCTTCGCGGGCCGCGGGGTCCTCGGCCGCTCACCGCCCTTGGGCGTCGGGCGGTCGGCCTTGGCCGGACGTTCGGCCTTCGCCGGGGCCGGCACCGGCTGCGGCTCCGCCGCGTCGTCGCCGGCACGCCGGTCCCGAACCACCGGGATGACCTCCGTCGGGTCCTCCACCTCGTCCTCGGGGTACGAGTCGTCGTCGCCGGTGGCGTAGACGTCCTCGCGCGGGGCGCGGTAGCCGTCGCCGTCCTCGGCGTACCTGCGCTCCAACTCGGACTCGAGGTCGGGGTCCTGGCCGCGGTCGAGCCCGTCCGGTGGAGTCAGGCCCCACCGCTCCAGGTACGCGTCGGCGAGCAGGTGGACTGCCTCGTTGACGTCCTCCCCGGTCGCCGCGCACCAGCCGTGGATGATCGCGACCGCATCGTCCACCCGTACGGATGACAGCACCCGGCCCAGCTCCAGCGGCATGTTCTCGATCTCGGTACGCAGGTAGTGGTGCGCGTACGCCCAGGGGTACCAGTCGTCCACGAAGGGGACGACCGGCCCCCTCGTTCGTGCGACAAAGCAGGCGATTGTCTCCATATTTCACCCTCCCGGTACATCGACCGCCGCACCCGTCTGGCGGGCGCCTCCAGGGTCGTCCGGCGCTCGCAGGTCGCGGTTCGCGCCGCCCGCTACCCCGTCCGGGCCCGGTTATGCCAGGAGGTCGGGTTTTTCTGTGTCGTTCTTGCAAACAATGCGATTAGCCGATGCGTACCGGGGTAGGCACGGCCAGTCACTCACCTTCGTCAACCTGTCGGGACGCAGTTTGGGGGGATGAGATGCGGCTAGATGACCCACTGAGGTGGCCCTTCCGGCAGCCCGCGGCGGACCGCACGGAGGCCACACCGATCCACGACAGCCTGCTGCCGGTCAGTACGCCGGTGCCCTGTCTCGACTTCGTCTGGGGCGACCACGTGGTGCCGCTGGTCACGGCCTACCCCAGCCCGGAACCGGCGGTCGGCCGGGCCCAGGTGCCGGCCGGGTTGATCCACCTGGTCTTCCCCGCCCCGGCCTGCGATCCGGCCCTGCTCCCGCTGATGGCCTCCTGAGCGGCCGGCGCGGGTCCTGGGGTGGACGGGACCCGGGGCCTGGTTCCCGGGTCCCGTCCCTGGCGCCGCCGGGAGGGGCCTACTCCAGGATGGACGGCGCCGGACCTTCACCGTGACGGGAAGGTCGCCTTCAGCCCGGGCCGCGCTCCACCGCGCCGCCGACCGGGTGCGCCAGCCTGTCACTCTCACATCTCCCGTGCCCGCAAACGTCGCGACCCGGCGTTACCACCACAGCCTCGGCTAAACCCACGTTTTGCGGTGGCAGCGCGGGAAACGGGCAATTGCCTGCGATGCCGACGGGGGGAGAGTGGCATGAGCAGGCTTGTCATCGACAGCCAGCAGTTCGAACAGGTCCAGCTCGCGGTGGTCCGGGGCAGCCTGGACGACGGGTCGGCGACCGACCTGCGGGACGCCCTCCATCCGCTGTGCCAGCAGGGCTGCGACGTCCTGCTCGACTTGTCCGAGGCGACCGGGCTGGGCGCCGGCGCCGCCGACGTACTGGAGCGGTTGGCCGCCGACGCCCGCGACTCCGGGGCGCACCTGCAGGTCGTCGGCGCCAAGGGCGCGGTCCTGGAGACGTTGCAGACCACCGGCACGGCCGAGTCGCTCGGCGTGCACAAGGCCGGCTACCCGTACGCCAGCCGCAGCCGCACCCATCCGGGCCCGGACGACCCGCTCCCCCGGGCGCTGGACCACCTGGCCCGGCTGCCCCACGACAGCCCGACCTACCGGCAGCTGCGCGACCGGGTGGTGACCGACCTGCTCCCGCTGGCCAACCAGATCGCCCGCCGGTTCCACCACCGGGGCGAGCCGGGTGAGGACCTGACCCAGGTGGCCGTGGTGGCGCTGATCAACGTGATCGACCGGTACCACCCGGACCGCGGGGATTTCTTCCCGTTCGCGGTCACCACGATGACCGGCGAGCTCAAGCGACACCTGCGCGACCGCAGCTGGGCGGTGCGCCCACCGCGCAGGCTGCAGCAGCTGAGCCTGGAGGTGCGCTGGGCGGAGACCCACCTGGGGCAGCTGCTGGGCCGGTCGCCGACGGCCGCCGACATCGCCGATTTCCTGGACGTCTCCGAGGAGTCCGTGCTCGAGGCGGTCGCCGCCCACCAGGCCCGCCGCTCCACCTCGCTGGAGGCCCCGGTGCGCGCGGCCGACGTTCCGCTGGTGGACACGCTCGGCGACACCGACCACCGGCTGGACGACATCGACAGCTGGGTGTCGCTGCGCGACGTCATCGCCAACCTGCCCGAGCGCACCCGCAAGATCCTGCAGATGCGCTTCGGGCACGGGATGACCCAGAGCCAGATCGCGCAAGCGGTCGGCGTGTCCCAGATGCACGTGTCCCGCATCCTCACCGCCACCCTGCACCGCCTGCGCCAGGCGCTCACCAGCGACGAATGACGGGGACGCTGCTCACCGCCAAGCTGGCCGTGCCCGCGCCGCCGCCCGAGCTGGTGGAGCGGCCCCGGCTGTACGCCAGGCTCGACGACGGGGTGCGCGGCCCGGTGACCCTGCTCGGCGCCCCCGCCGGCTGGGGCAAGACGGTCCTGCTCAGCTCCTGGCTGGGGGCCGGCGGCGGCCACGGGTACCCGGTCGCCTGGCTGTCGCTGGAACCAGGAGACGGCGGCGAAGACTTCTGGCGCTACGTCCACGCCGCGCTCACCTCGTGCGGCGTACGGCTGGACGGGGTGGCCGAAACCGCTGGGCCCCAGCCGGCCGCGCTCGCCCGGCTGCCCACCCCGGTGGTGCTCGTCCTCGACGATCTGGACCGGGTCACTGACGACCGGACGCTGGAGGGGCTGGCGTTCCTGCTGCGGCACGCGGCCGGGCGGCTGCGGCTGGTCGCCGCCGCCCGGGCCGACCCGGCGCTGCCGCTGCACCGGTGGCGGCTGCGCGGCGAGCTGACCGAGCTGTCCGCCGGGGAGCTGGCGTTCACCGTGCCGGAGACGGCCGAGCTGCTGGCGCGCCACGGCGTGGACCGGCCCACGGCGTACGCCGCGCAGCTGCACACGCGCACCGAGGGCTGGCCGGCCGGCGCCCGGCTGGCCGCGCTGGCCATGCGCCAGCTCGGCAACCCCGCCTGGTTCCTGCCCAGGTTCTCCGGCGACGACGAGCGCGTCGCCGGGTACCTGCGCGGCGAGGTGCTCGCCGGCCAGCCGGCACCGGTACGCGAGGTACTGCTCGGCACGGCGGTGCTGGGCCAGGTCAGCGCCGGTCTGGTGGAGGCGCTCACCGGACGCGCCGACGGGGAAGGCATCCTCGCCGACCTCGAGCGCTCCCGGGCCTTCGTCAGCCGGCTGGCGGCGTGGCCCGGCTGGCACCGATACCACCGCCTCTTCGGCGAGCTGCTGCGCGCCGAGCTGCGCCAGCACGCCCCGGAGCGGATCCCGCAGCTGCACCGCAGCGCCAGCGACTGGCTCGCCGCGCACGGCCGGCCGCTGGACGCCCTGCGCCACGCGCTCGCCGCCGGCGACCGGGACCGGGCCACCGGCCTGCTCGCCCGGTGCTGGCCGGAGATGCTCGGGCACGGCCACGACGAGCCGCTGCCGGTGCCGGCCGCGGCGGCGCCAGTTGACGCGTTGCGAGGTGACCCGGAGCTGGCCCTGGCGTACGCGGTGGACCGCCTCGACCGGGGTGACCTGGACGCCGCGGACGACATGCTGTCGCTGGCCTGCCGGCGCGGCCGCCGGCACCCGGCCGGCCGCCGCGACCGCCTGGGCCCCGTCGCGACGGCCCTGCGGGTCTGGCAGGCCCAGCTGCGCGGACAGCTGCACGACGCCGGGCGGTTGCTGGACCTGCTCGGCGAGCACCCGCCGGCCGGCGCGGCCGCGCTCGCGCTGACCGGGCTCGGCGCGGGCCGGCTCGCCGCCGGCG
>JADGHA010000218.1 GCA_019689695.1 Micromonosporaceae bacterium
GCGGTTGGAAGCCGCCGGCCGCCGCTGCGTGGACCCGGTGCACGGCACGCCGTGCTACCCCCTCCGGGTCCGCCAGTCGACCGTGACGCGCCGACGTGACAGATGCACCCTCACCTGGGAGCCGATCTGCGTCTCCGCCACCGCCCCCCAGCATGGTCGGCCGACGCCGATCACGAGTCACGCTAGCGCGCAGGCGCATCGGGAACCTATCGTCTCCGCGTACGCAGCTCGTGTGAAAAGCGACCGGACGCATCGTCCGCGCGTACGGATCCCGGCAATGACTTCGATCAACCCGAAACCTCTGCAAACTGGACGCACGCTGCCCTTAGCATGGGAGGGCTTCGCACTGCGCTGAGGCGACGGGAGGCCTGGGTGAGTCAGCGGGTTTCGGTGGTTTCCCTCGGCGGGACCATCGCGACGGTCCCCGACGCGGACGGGCGCGCCGGAGCTGCCATCGGCCTTGGTCCGCAGGATCTGGTCGCCGCGGTCCCGCAGCTGGCCGGCACCGGTATCTCCCTCGACCTGGTCGACCTGCGCCGGCTGCCGGGCGCCTCGGTCACCGTCGACGACGTACGCGCCGCGGCGGAGCGCGCGCGGGCGCAGGTGTCCCGCGGCGCGGCCGGTGTGGTGGTGACGCAGGGCACGGACACCATCGAGGAGACGGCGTTCCTGCTCGATCTGTTGTGGACGGACGAGGCGCCGGTCGTGGTGACCGGCGCGATGCGGTACCCGGCCCTGGCCGGTGCGGACGGGCCGGCCAACCTGCTCGCCGCGATCCAGGTGGCGGCCAGCCCGCAGGCGCGGGGACGGGGCTGCCTGGTGGTGATGTCCGACGAAATACACGCCGCCCGCTGGGTCCGCAAGACGCACACGGTCAGTGCCGGTGCGTTCGCCTCGCCGGCAAGCGGCCCGATCGGGTCGGTGGTCGAGGGCGAACCACGCATCTGGTGGCCGGCGCCCGGTCGCCTCACCCGGCACAGCACAGTGGACAGTACGGTCAAGGTGGCGCTGGTGACGGTCTGCCTGGACGACGACGGGGGACTGCTCGGCGCGCTCGACGACCGGTACGCGGGCGTCGTGGTGGCCGGGCTCGGCGCCGGCCACGTGCCGGATCGGATGGTCGAGCCGCTGCACCGGCTGGCCGCCCGGGTGCCGGTGGTGCTGGCCTCGCGCATCGGGGTCGGCCCGGTCCTGTCCGCCACCTACGGCTTCCCTGGATCAGAGTCGGACCTGCGCAGCCGGGGGCTGATCGGCGCCGGCCACCTCGACCCGTACAAGGCCCGGCTGCTGCTGCAGGTCCTGCTCTCCAACGGCGCGGACCGAGCGGAGATCGCGGCCACGTTCGCCGCGGCCGGGCGGAGCTGACCGCCGGGGTCGTCTGGGTGGAGCCGGCACGGGTTCGTTGGCGGGCGCCGCCGGCCCGCGGCCGGGCGGAGCGCGGGCCGGCGCGGCCGCGGCGCAGGGCTCAGCCGCGGCGCAGGGCTCAGCCGCGGCGCAGGGCTCAGCCGCGGCGCAGCAGCCGGCCCACCGCGGCCATCATTTCCGAGGCCATCTCGTCACCGCGGCCCTCCTCGGCGCCGGTACGCATGCAGTGGCGGGTGTGCCCGTCCAGCAGCCCGAGCGCGACCTTGTCCAGCGCCGCCTGGACCGCGCTGATCTGGGTCAGCACGTCGATGCAGTACCGGTCCTCTTCCACCATGCGCTCGAGGCCGCGCACCTGGCCCTCCACCCGCCGGAGCCGGCCGAGCAGCTGGTCCTTCGTTGCGGTGTAGCCGCGCACCACCTGATCGCTCACCCCATCAGCCTACCTGTCCCGGCGCTTACCCCCCAGGGGTATCATGATCCAGTCGACGCTGCGCGAGCACCGTGTCTCGAATAGTCTTCGCATACGAAGTTCGTCCAGAAGGGACCACGTGTGATCCTCGACCGCCGGCTGCGGCACCACTTGACGGTATGGCTCGGAAGGTGGCCGGCGAATGGACCGCTCGACGTGGTCGGCTCGGCCCGCCGGACCGAGCCGGGCTGGGATGGTCGGATCCACCCCGTCATCGGGGTTCAGGCCCCGGCCGGCGCGGTGCTGTCCGTCCCGCCGGACCGGGCCGACGACGTGCGCGAGCTGGCCAAGCGGGTGGAGGGCTCACTGGACGACCTGCTCACCGAGCTGCCCGCCGCGGTCGGCCACCCGGACCGCACCGCCTACCAGGCGGTGTTCCGGTGGACGGTGAACCCGCAGCCCCTGCCCGACGCGGGCACCTGGGTCTCCGCGGACGACCCGGTGGTGCCCGGCTGGCTGCGCGTCTTCGGCGGCCAGGTGCTGGTCGCGACGGACCCGGAGTCCGGCAGCTACCTCGCCGGCGTAGGTATCAAGCGGCACGACGCGTACGGCCACGAGCTGTCGGTCGGCACCGAGCCGGCGGCGCGCGGCCGCGGCCTGGCCCGGCGGCTGGTCGCCCAGGCCGCCCGCCGGGTGCTCGACGACGGCGCCGTACCCACCTACCTGCACAGCCTCAGCAACACCGCGTCGGCCCGGGTGGCCGAGGCGGCCGGCCTGCCCGACCGGGGCTGGCGCGCCTTCGGGCTCGCCGAGCAGCCCTGATCGACCCGGGAAAGTGCGGGTCCGGCGATCGCTGAACCGGCGTTTCCCCTAAAAGTGGGCGAGGGCGGCGCGGGCGCTGTCCAGCTGGGCGACGGCCCGGCGCAGCGCGTCGATCATGCGCTCGGCGGTGCCTGGCCGGAGCCGCGCCACCGGCACCGAGATGCTGATCGCGTCGGTCGCCGGGACCGGATGGGGGACGGCCACCGCGAAGCAGGCAATGCCCTCGGTGTTCTCCTCGCGGTCCACCGCGTAGCCCTGCTCGCGCACCACGGCCAGCTGCGCGCTGAGCGCGGACCGGTCGGTGATGGTGTGCGGGGTCAGGGTGGGCAGCGGATCGGGCAGGATGGCGTCCAGCTCGGCTTCGCTGCGCCCGGCGAGCAGCACCTTCCCCAGCGCGGTGGCGTGTGCGGGCAGCCGCCGGCCGACCGCGCTGAACAGTCGCAGCGGGTGCACCGACTCGCGTTTTGCCAGGTAGACCACGTACGGGCCGTCCAGCCGGCCCAGGTGGACGGTTTCGCCGAACTCGGCGGCCAGCCCGTCCAGCACCCCGGCGACCAGGCCGACCGCGGGGTCCGCGTCCAGGTAGGCGGCGCCCACCTGCAGGGCGCGCACGCCCAGCTTGAAGCGGGTGCCGGTGGCATCGGTCTCCACCCAGCCGCGCCGCGCCATGGTGCGCAGGATGCCGTGCAGGCTGCTCTTCGGGATGTCCAGCGCGCGGGCGAGCTCGCCCAGCCCACGCCGCTCCGGAGAGCTGGCCAGCAGCTCCAGCACCTCGAGCGTCCGATCGGCCGACTTGACCGGCTGGTATCCGGCGTCCACGGTAGGTATGGTCACATACGTGACCCCCGTTCGCCATATTGAACAGATCATCGAGGCGGCCCGGTTGCTGCCGGTCGTGGTGCTCAACGACGCCGACGACGCCGCCCCGCTCGGCGAGGCGCTGCTGGAGGGCGGCCTGCGCTGCGTCGAGGTGACCTTCCGCACCGCCGCGGCCGCCGCGGCGATCCGCACCCTCGCCAAGCAGTCCGAGCTGCTGGTCGGCGCGGGCACCGTGCTCACCGCCGATCAGGTCGACCAGGCGGTCGACGCCGGCGCCCGGTTCGTGGTCACCCCCGGATTCGGCCCCGCCGTCGTGCGGCGCTGCCAGGAGCTGGACGTGCCGGTCTTCCCCGGGGTCGCCTCGGCCACCGAGATCATGATGGCGCTCGACGCCGGGGTGCACACGGTCAAGTTCTTCCCCGCCGAACAGCTCGGCGGAGCCGCCATGGTCAAGGCGCTGGCCGCGCCGTTCCGCTCGGTGCGCTTCATCCCGACCGGTGGCGTCACCACCGACAACCTGGCCTCGTACCTCGCGCTGCCCGCGGTGCTCGCGGTCGGCGGCACCTGGATGGTCGCACCGGACCTGCTCGCCGGCCGACGGTGGGACGAGGTCCGCGAGCGCACCCGGGCCGCGGTCGCCGCGGTCGCCTCGCTCCGAAAGGATCGATGATGGACATTCGTACGGCTGAGGAGTGCCGGTTCGACCTGGTCGCGCTCGGCGAGGTCATGCTCCGGCTCGACCCGGGTGAGGGCCGGGTGCGCACCGCCCGCAGCTTCCGGGTCTGGGAAGGCGGCGGGGAGTACAACGTGGCCCGCGGGCTGCGCCGGTGCTTCGGCATGCGCACCGCGCTGGTCAGCGCGTTCGCCGACAACGAGGTGGGCCGGCTGCTGGAGGACCTGATCCTGACCGGCGGCGTGGACACCTCGTTCGTGCGCTGGACGCCGTACGACGGCACCGGCCGCACTGTCCGCAATGGACTCAACTTCACCGAGCGCGGCTTCGGCGTGCGGGGCGCGGTCGGCGTCTCGGACCGCGGCCACACCGCGGCCAGCCAGCTGCGGCCGGACGATGTGGACTGGGAGTACCTGTTCGGCACCCTCGGCGTGCGCTGGCTGCACACCGGCGGCATCTACGCGGCGCTGTCGGACACCACCCCATCGGTCATCGAGGCGGCGATGGCCGCCGCGCGCCGGCACGGCACGATCATCTCGTACGACCTCAACTACCGGCCCAGCCTGTGGAAGTCGATCGGCGGGCAGGAGAAGGCACAGGAGGTCAACCGGCGGCTGGCCCGGTACGTGGACGTGATGATCGGCAACGAGGAGGACTTCACCGCCTCGCTGGGCTTCGCCGTGCCGGACACCGCCGAGGACCTCAGTGAGCTGGACGCGGCGAACTTCCGCCGCATGATCGAGGAGGTCACCAGGGAGTACGGCAACTTCCAGGTGGTCGCCACGACGCTGCGCACGGTGCGTAGCGCCACCATCAACGACTGGGGTGCGGTGGCCTGGTCCGCCAAGGAGGGGTTCGTCGAGGCGACCCACCGGCCGGGCCTGCAGATCCTGGACCGGGTGGGCGGCGGCGACAGCTTCGCCTCGGGCCTGATCTACGGGCTGCTCACCTTCGGCGACCTGCAGACCGCGGTGGAGTACGGCGCGGCGCACGGCGCGCTGGCCATGACCACCCCGGGCGACACCTCGATGGCGAGCCTGCAGGAGGTGGAGGCACTGGTCCGCGGTGCCGGCGCCCGCGTCCAGCGCTGACCCTGTGTCGCATGGCCGGCACACCGTCACCCGACTCGGCGACGTAGGCGTCGGCGAGCCTACTACGCGGCGTCGGGCACCCGGTGGCCGGCGGGCGCCGGAGGAGGACTATCCTGCGTCGGAGATAGAGCCACAGGAGGCACCTGGTGACCACCGTCGCACCGAAGCCGATGCCGACGCCAACGCCGATCGTGACCCGGCCCTGGCCGGTCCGCCAGCCGGTGAAGGGATCTGCGCTCGCGCGGCTGTTGCGGACGACGGACGCGAAGCAGATCGGGATCATGTACATGACCACGAGCTTCGCGTTCTTCCTGATCGGCGGCGTCATGGCGCTGCTCATGCGGGCCGAGCTGGCCCGGCCGGGCATGCAGTTCCTCAGCCCCGAGCAGTACAACCAGCTGTTCACCATGCACGGCACGATCATGCTGCTGCTGTTCGCGACGCCGATCCTGTTCGCCTTCGCGAACTACATCGTGCCGCTGCAGATCGGCGCGCCCGACGTGTCGTTCCCCCGGCTCAACGCCTTCGCCTACTGGCTCTACCTGTTCGGCGGCACCATCGCGGTCCTCGGCTTCTTCACCCCGGGCGGAGCCGCCGACTTCGGCTGGTTCGCCTACGCCCCGCTGAACGACGCGATCAACTCCCCGGGCGTGGGCGCCGACATGTGGATCGTCGGCCTGGCGATCTCCGGCCTGGGCACCATCCTGGGCGCGGTCAACATGATCACCACCGTGCTGACCCTGCGCGCCCCCGGCATGACCATGTTCCGGATGCCGATCTTCACCTGGAACATCCTGGTCACCAGCCTGCTGGTGCTCATGGTCTTCCCGGTCCTGGCCGCGGCGCTGCTGGCGCTGCTGGCCGACCGCCGGCTCGGCGGGCACGTGTACGACCCGGCCACCGACGGCGCGATGCTCTGGCAGCACCTGTTCTGGTTCTTCGGCCACCCCGAGGTGTACATCGTGGCGCTGCCGTTCTTCGGCATCATCACCGAGGTCATCCCGGTGTTCAGCCGCAAGCCGGTCTTCGGGTACAAGGGCCTGGTCGGGGCGACCCTGGCCATCGCGGCGCTGTCGATGAGCGTCTGGGCGCACCACATGTTCGCCACCGGCCAGGTGCTGCTGCCGTTCTTCAGCTTCCTGAGCTTCGCCATCGCGGTGCCGACCGGGATCAAGTTCTTCAACTGGATCGGCACCATGTGGCGGGGCCAGATCACCTTCGAGTCGCCGATGCTGTTCGCCATCGGTTTCCTGCTGACCTTCCTGTTCGGCGGCCTCTCCGGGGTGCTGCTGGCCAGCCCGCCGCTGGACTGGCACGTCTCGGACACGTACTTCGTGGTGGCCCACTTCCACTACGTGTTGTTCGGCACGATCGTGTTCGCCGTCTTCGCCGGGCTCTACTTCTGGTTCCCGAAGATGACCGGCCGGATGATGGACGAGCGGCTGGGCAAGGTCCACTTCTGGCTGACCTTCATCGGCTTCCACACCACCTTCCTGGTGCAGCACTGGCTCGGCACGGAGGGTATGCCGCGCCGGTACGCCGACTACCTGCCGTCGGACGGCTTCACCACGCTCAACACGGTCTCCACCATCGGCGCGTTCGTGCTGGGCGTGTCCACGTTGCCGTTCCTGTACAACGTCTGGAAGTCGTACAAGACCGGGCCGGTGGTCGAGGTGGACGACCCGTGGGGCCACGGCAACTCGCTGGAGTGGGCGACCAGCTGCCCGCCGCCGCTGCGCAACTTCGACCGGATGCCGCGGATCCGCTCGGAGCGGCCGGCGTTCGACGCGAAGTTCCCGCACCTCGCGGCCGGGCAGACCTACCTGGGCCCGCCCGAGGGCGGCGCACCGCTGCTCAGCCGCGCCGCCAGCGGTGGCGCCTCCTACCAGGAGAACCTGGCCGAGTAGGCCACCGGCGCGCCTGGCAGCACTCACCCGATCGGGTGCG
>JADGHA010000219.1 GCA_019689695.1 Micromonosporaceae bacterium
CCCCCGGCCCCCCCCGGGGGCCCTTCCCCTGGCCCGAGCCAGCCGGCCGGGCCAGGGCAGACTTACCGCCGAGTGCTTGACGCGCTGATGTGCGCGTCTCCATACTGGGCCAGTCTGAACCGTTTCAACCATCGCGTTTCGAGGGCAACGGTGACGCGCGGAAGTACGGTGGGCGGCCACGCCCGCCACGGCGGGCACCGGGCCGAACCATAGGAGATCCATGGCGACGACCGCACCGACGGCGGCGACCAGGCCGGTCCGGACCGCGAGCCGCGCCCCCGCCCCGGCCCGGCGCCGGCCCGGGCGGGCCGGGTATCTGTTCCTGCTGCCCTGGTTCGCCGGCCTGGCGCTGTTCACCGTCGGGCCGATGGCGTTCTCGCTCTACCTGTCGTTCACCGACTACAGCCTGCTGCAGGCGCCGCAGTGGGTAGGGCTGGCGAACTACCGCAAGATATTCAGCGACGACCCCCGGTACCTGCACTCGGTCTGGGTCACGGTCCGGTACGTGCTGGTCGGCGTGCCGCTCAAGCTCGCCCTGGCGCTCGGGGTCGCACTGCTGCTCAACCGGCGCCGGCACGGCACGGGGTTGTACCGCGCCGCGTTCTACGTTCCCTCGCTGCTCGGCACCAGCGTCGCGGTCGCGCTCGCCTGGCGGATGATGTTCGGTGACTCCGGCGTCGCGCAGCGGCTGCTGGCCGCGGTGGGGGTCCACGCGCCCGACTTCGTGCACAACCCGACGTGGGCACTGTGGACACTCGTGCTGCTCGCGATCTGGCAGTTCGGCGCGCCGATGGTCATCTTCCTGGCCGGGCTGAAACAGATCCCCGCCGACCTGTACGACGCGGCGGCGGTCGACGGCGCCTCGCGGTGGCGGCGCTTCGTGCACGTCACCGTGCCGATGCTCTCGCCGGTCATCTTCTTCAACCTGGTGCTGGAGACCATCCACTCGTTCCAGGCGTTCACCCCGGCGTACATCGTCAGCGGCGGCACCGGCGGGCCCGCCGACGCCACGCTCTTCTACACGCTGTACCTGTACATCAAGGGCTTCAACGACTTCGCGTTCGGGTACGCCTCGGCGATGGCCTGGGTGCTGCTCGCGGTCGTCGGGATCGTGACCGCCCTGCTGTTCCGGCTCTCCCGGCTGTGGGTCTTCTACGCGGACGAGGGATGACAATGGCACAACAAGTCGCGGTACCGGTCCGGCCCCGCCGGTCCCCTCCCACCCGCGTGCGCCGGCCGCGGCTGCGGGGCCGGGTGGCACTGTGGCACGTCGGCGTCCTCGTCGCCGTGCTCGTGATCATCTACCCGGTGCTGTGGATGCTCGGCACCTCGTTCAAGCCGGCGGTCGAGGTGATCTCCTCGATCCGGCCCTGGCCGACACACCCGACCCTGGACAACTACCCGGACGGCTGGACGTCGAACCCGAACGTCACCTTCGGACGGTTCTTCGTGAACTCGCTGATCGTGGCGACCGGCACCGTGGCCGGCAACCTGTTCGGCTGCTCGCTGGCGGCGTTCGCCTTCGCCCGGCTGCGCTTCCGGTTCCGCGGGTTCTTCTTCGCCATCATGATCGGCACCATCCTGCTGCCGTACCACGTGCTGCTCATCCCGCAGTACGTCATCTTCAAGCAGTTCGGCTGGATCAACACGTTCCTGCCGCTGATCGTGCCGCACTTCCTCGCCACCGAGGCGTTCTTCATCTTCCTCATCACCCAGTTCATGCGCGGCATCCCCGCCGAGCTGGACGAGGCGGCGGCCATCGACGGCTGCGGGCCGTGGCGCACCTACCTGCGGATCGTCCTGCCGCTGACCCGGCCGGCCCTCATCACGACCAGCATCTTCAGCTTCATCTGGGCGTGGAACGACTTCTTCCCGCAGCTCATCTACCTCAACGACACGCAGAAGTTCACCGTGCCGCGCGGGCTGAGCCTGTTCATCGACCAGACCAGCGCCGCCTCGTACGGCCCGATGATGGCCATGTCCATGCTCGCCATGGTCCCGGTGCTGCTGTTCTTCCTCGCCTTCCAGCGGCTGCTGGTGGAGGGCGCGGCGACCACCGGGCTGAAGGGCTGAGGCGATGATCTCCCCGCGGGCGCGGGAGAGCCTGCGGCGGGCCAGCGAGTGCATGCTGCTCGGCGTGTTGTGGCTGGTGTTCTCGCTCCCGGTGGTCACCTCCGGCGCGGCGTGGCTGGCCGTGGCGAGGGTGTGCACGGCGTGGACCCGCGACGAGGAACCCCCGCTGCTGCGCACCTTCCTGCACACCGTCCGGCACCGGCTGCTCACCGGGCTGGCGCTGCAGGCGGTGGCCGCGGGCGCGGCCGTCCTGCCGTACCTCGAACTGCGCATCGCGCTCGCCGCGCAGGTCCCGGGGGCACGGCTGGAGGCGGCACTGCTCGGCGTGCTCGCGGCCTTCGCGCTGTCGGTGGCCCTGCTGAGCGTCCCCGCCGCCGCGGCGCACGGGCTGGCCGCCCCGGCGGCGCTCGGCGAAGCGCTCGCGCTCGTCCGCAGGGTGCCGCTGGCCGCCGCCGCGGCACTGGCCGCGCCCGCGACCGCCGCCGCCGTGGTGTACCTGATGCCGGTGCTGGCCGTGGTGATGGCGGGTCCGGCCGGCTTCGCGGTCTGCGCGGTGTGGGCCTGGGCCGGCTCCCGCGCCGTGGCACAGGAGACGCTGGACTGAGCGCACCCGCCGGGGAGCAGTAGGGTGACGGGCGCGACCGTAGGACTCCCTACGAAAACGCGCGAGCGTAGGACCCCTCGCCAACAAGGAAAGCCAGCCATGCCAGACGTCATCAAGGCCACGTTCGAGGTGCTCGACGAGCGCTTCCGCCGCGTCGGCGGCGACGAGTGGATGCAGCGGCTGTACACCGGCTGCCGGTGGACCGAGGGCCCGGCGTACTTCCCCGCCGGCCGCTACCTGGTCTTCAGCGACATCCCCAACGACCGGATGCTGCGCTACGACGAGACCAGCGGGGCCGTCGGGGTGTTCCGCGCGCCCGCCGGCTACACCAATGGCCACACCGTCGACCGGCAGGGGCGCCTGGTCAGCTGCGAGCAAGGCAACCGCCGAGTCACCCGGACCGAGCACGACGGCTCGATCACCGTGCTCGCCGACCGGTACGACGGGAAGCGCTTCAACAGCCCGAACGACGTGGTCGAGCGCTCGGACGGGTCGATCTGGTTCACCGACCCGAGCTACGGCATCGACAGCGACTACGAGGGCCACAAGGCGCCCAGCGAGATCGGTGGCTGCCACGTCTACCGGATCGCGCCGGACACCGGCGAGGTCCGCATCGTCGCGGACGACTTCGAGCGCCCGAACGGGCTGGCCTTTTCCTTGGACGAACAGCAGCTCTACATCGCCGACACGCGCCGCAAGCACATCCGCGTCTTCGATGTCGGCCCGGACGGCACCCTCTCCGGCGGCAAGGTCTTCGCCACCTGCAACGCCGGGACGTTCGACGGGCTCCGGCTGGACGACGCCGGCCGGATCTGGGCCGCGGCCCACGACGGCGTGCACTGCTTCGACCCGGACGGCACGCTGCTCGGCAAGCTGCTCGTGCCAGAGATCGTGGCCAACCTGACCTTCGGCGGACCCAAGCGCAACGACCTGTACATCACCGCGACCAGTTCGCTGTACACGCTGCGGCTGAACGTGACCGGCGCCCGGTACCCCTAGCCGGCGGGCTCGCCGACCAGCGACAGGACCTGCCCGAGCCCGCGCGGGCCGGTCCGGGCCGGCGGGGGCAGCAGGAACACGTGCATGCCGGTGGCGACCGCGCCGGAGTCGGTCAGCGGGTTGTCGCCGACCATCAGTGTCCGTTCCGGATCGACGCGCAGCTCGTCGCAGGCGGTGAGGAACATCTTCGGGGCCGGCTTGCAGATGCCGTGCTCGAAGGACATCACGACACTGCCGACGAACGGTGACACGCCCAGCAGATCCATCGCTGGACGCAGGTCGAAACCGGTGTCGCTGACCACGCCGATGCGCAGGCCCCGCCGGCTCAGCGCGGCCAGCGTCGGCACCGTATCCGGGAACGCCTCCCAGCATCTGGCGTCCACTGTGTACTCGTACAGCCGCTGGCTGAGTCCGGCGGCCAGCCGCTCGCAACCGGCGGCCCGGTACAGCGCGGTCCACACCTCGCGGTGCCGGTCACTGGACAGGTCACGACCCTTGGCCAGCTCCTCGGCCGTACTGCTGCGGTCCAGCACCCGGCGCCAGACATGCGTGACCTCCTCCGGGTCGAGCGGGCCGGCACCGAGCGCGGCGGCGGCCCGGTGCAGCAGCGCTTCGCCGCTGCCGCAGAGCCGGATCAGCGTGTCGCCGGCGTCGAACAGGACCGCGTCGAACCGCCTCATGCCCGCACCAGCTCGGGTTCTGGCACCCGCGCGGTCGTGGCGCGCGGCTGCGGGAGGGCGGCCGGCCGGCGTTGCCGCCACAGCCACCCGACGTCGTGGCCGAACGACTCGACGAGCAGCGCCAGGGCCCCGACGAGCACGGTCGCCATCAGCGGCCAGGGCAGCACGCCGGCGGCGGCCACGGTGAGGACGATGCCCTGCGTCGCGGCGACCACCTTCCGCCAGTACCGCGGCGGCAGCTGCGCCCGCATCCAGGGCAGCGCCCAGCCGGCCACCAGGAAGGCGTACCGCATGCCCCCGATGGCGAGCACCCAGGCCCCGAACGGCCGCGCCAGGTAGGCGCTGAGCACCAGGATCAGAAAGGCGTCGACCTCCATGTCGAAGCGGGCGCCGAACGGGGAGCAGGTGCCGGTGCGCCGGGCCACCTTTCCGTCCACCGCGTCAAGCACGAGGGCGACGGCGGCGAGCGCGACCAGGATCCGGACGGGAATGTCCCGGCTGAGCGAGTCGGCGACCAGGGCCGTGACGCCGCCGACCAAAACGGCCCGAGCGAGCGTCACCCGGTCGGCCGGGCCCAGGGCGGTCGCGCCGCAGCGGTGCAGACCCCGGGTGAGGACGGCACAGGTGACGATCCCGTACCCGAGGCCGACCAGCCAGCCGGCGGGTCCGAGACCGGCGGCCACGGCCAGGGCGGCCAGCAGCAGGGTCTGGGCGATCAGTCCGACAGTCGGGCCGGTCCGGAACGCGGGCACCATGCCTCCGTCACGTGAGGGTCGACTACTGGTAGGTGACTTCCCTCGTGAGTACGGAGAAACCGCCCGAACGGTTCGCCCCTGGCCCGCTTCCTCCCGGGAAGGGTTACTTGGCGGGGAGGGTGCGGGTGTACGACACGCCGCGCTCGACCCACCGGCGGAGGTCGGCATCCTTCTCGCAGGCGTGCCCGTCGACCGTGATCCAGCCACGCATGATCCGCCCCCGCATCTCGGTCGGTGACGCGCCCGGCTTGGCCGCCAGCCGCTCGAACTCGGCCGGGTCGACCCGCACCATGAGGCCGCCGCTGCCGCGGACCACCACCGCCATGTTGCCGTCCAGCAGCATGGCCAGGCCGCCGAACATCCGCTTCTCGGTGTAGCCCGGCATAGCCGCGGTCAGCTCCCGCACCCGGTCGGCCAGGCCCTCGTCGTACGCCATGCGGGCATTCTCTTCCGCGCCCCCGACAATGCGGCCTCTTCCGCACCCCCGACAACGCGGCGCGGCAATATGGAATAGCTGGACATATCGCATTTGTCCCCCCGGCCCTGCCGGCAATCGCGGGAAAGCGTCGAACCGCGGGCACCCTGGTTTCCGTGACTGTGAAGGTGCACCCCGAACCGCCGGCGACGGGCGAGGCCCGTGCCTTCTGGCTGCGGTCACCCGGCCAGGGTGAGATCCGGACCGCCAGGCTGCCCGAGCCGGGACCGGACGAAATCCTGGTCCGCACGCGGTACACGGGCATCAGCCGGGGTACCGAGACCCTGGTGTTCTCCGGCCGTGTCCCGGTCAGCCAGTACTGCGCGATGCGCGCGCCGTTCCAGGAAGGCGACTTCCCTGGGCCGGTCAAGTACGGCTACCTCAATGTGGGCGTCGTCGAGGTCGGGCCGGCGGCGCTGCGTGGGCGCACGGTCTTCTGCCTCTACCCGCACCAGACCGCGTACGTCGTGCCGGCCAGCGCGGTGGTGGCGGTGCCGGACGGCGTCCCGCCCAGGCGGGCGGTGCTGGCCGGCACGGTGGAGACCGCGGTGAACGCGTTGTGGGACGCGCCACCCCTGGTCGGCGACCGGGTCACCGTCGTCGGCGCCGGCATGGTCGGCTGCTGCGTCGCGGCCCTGCTCGCCCGCTTCCCCGGCGTCCGGGTGCAGCTGGTGGACACCGACCCGGGCCGGGCCGCCGTGGCCGCGGCGCTCGGCGTGCCGTTCGCCGCCCCGGCGGACGCCGACGGCGGCCGGGACCTGGTGGTCCACGCCAGCGCCACCTCCGCCGGGCTGCGCCGGTCGCTGGAGCTGCTCGCGCCCGAGGGCACGGTCCTCGAACTGAGCTGGTACGGCGACCGCGAGGTGACCCTGGCGCTGGGCGGCGAATTCCACGCCGGCCGGCTGACCATCCGCAGCAGCCAGGTGGGCACGGTCGCACCGGCCCGGCGCGGCAGCCGTAGCTTCGCCGACCGCCTCGCGCTCGCCCTGGAGCTGTTGCACGACCCGGTGTTCGACGCCCTGATCACCGGCGAATCGCGGTTCGAGGAGCTGCCCGATGTGCTCGGCCGGATGGCGCGCGGCGACCTTCCCGGCCTCTGCCACCTGATCACCTACCCCGGAGCGTGACCTTGTTCAGTGTGACCGTCCGCGACCACATCATGGTCGCCCACAGCCTCCCCGGCGAGGCCTTCGGACCCGCGCAGCGGCTGCACGGCGCCACGTACGTGGTTGATGCGACCTTCCGGCGGGCCGAGCTGGACGCCAACCACGTCGTGGTCGACATCGGGCTGGCCGCCCGGGAGCTGGCCGCGGTGCTCGCCCAGCTCAACTACCGGAACCTGGACGAGGAGCCGGCGCTGGCCGGGACGACGACCACGACGGAGGAGCTCGCCCGGTTCATCGCCGACCGGCTCGCCGAGCGGGTGCACGCCGGCGCGCTCGGCGAGGGCGCCCGCGGGCTGGCCGCCATCGCGGTCACGCTGCACGAGTCACATGTCGCTGGGCCAGCTACGAGCGGCCGCTATGACCATCCCGCC
>JADGHA010000220.1 GCA_019689695.1 Micromonosporaceae bacterium
CACCCGCACCCACCCGTACTGTTCGATGTGGACCCTGGCGCGGTGGATGGCCGGCTGGGAGTCGACGAAGTGCCGGGCCAGCCGCAGCCCGAACTCCTCGATCTGGCCGATCCCGTACTCGCGAGCGAACGCGTACACCGTGTTCTTCTGGGAGTCGGTGGGCAGCACGTGCGAGTTGTCCCCGGTCAGGTGCGCCCCGGCCAGGTCGCCGCCGAGGGTGATGGACACGTTCAGGTCGGTCAGTTCGTGGCGCTCGCCGTTCCGCCCGCCGTCGCGGTCCACCCGCACGATCCGGGTCTCGGCCTTGCCGTACTGGTTGTCCGCCAGGACGATGCCCATGACCCTCAGCTCCCTTTGTAGACGGTGTAGCCGAACGGGCTCAGCAGCAGCGGCACGTGGTAGTGCTGGCTCGGGTCGGTGATCCGGAAGACCACCGCGACCTCCGGGAAGAAGGCGCCGGCCGTCTCGAAGACCAGGCGGTACGAACCTGCCCGCCAGCGCTCGGCCGGCACCCAGTCCCGCAACCGTCCATCATGGTCAGTGACCCCCTCGGCGAGCCGCTCGCCGCCGAGCGATTCGAGGCGCACCGGCACGCCCGCCGCCGGCCCTCCCCGGGCGGTGTCGAGCACGTGCGTGCTGAGGCTCATGACAGCAGCCGTTCCAGCCGGAGCCGGGCGATCTTGCGCAGCTCCTCCCGCACGACGTCACGCTCGGTCGCCGGGTCGTTGCCCAGGCGGGCCCGGGCCGCGGCGAGCATCTGTTCGGGCGTCCGGCCGGCCGCAAAGATCAGGAAGACGTGGCCGAAGCGCTGCTCGTACGCCGAGTTCGCGGCGGCGAGCGCGGCCGCGACCTCCGCCGCCGCGGCATCCATGCCGCTCTGCTCCTGCCGGGACCAGGCCGCCTCCCGGCCGGACCCGGCCGGGCGTTGCCCGATCCGTGGGTGTGCGGCCAGCGCCGCGGCGCCGCCGCCCCCGCCCCGCCGCGCGCCGGCGGCGGCCGCCGCGGCGAGCACGGCGGCCAGGTCCGGGTACGGCCGGCCGGCCGCCACCGCCCGCGCCCAAGCGGGCGCAGCGCAGCAGGCGAGCAACTCCCGCTCGGCCTGCTCCCCGGGTAGCGCGTTGAACCAGGCCAGCATTCATGTAGTACAGCAGCCGGCTACCCGGCGTTGAACTGGCCGGAAACCAGAAACCGGACCCGCTCCGCCGTATCGTTTTCGTAGCTTCGTACAAGCCCGGGGGGAAGGCATGCTGCTGCGCGACGTCCTGCACTCCGCCGGGCTGTCACTGACCCTGCTCACCGGCGAGGACCGCCTCGACCAGCCGGTGCGCCGGGTCTACACCACCGACCTGCTCGACCCGCGGCGCTACCTTGCCCAAGGTGATCTGGTGCTCAGCGGACTGATGTGGCGACGCACCCCGGCCGACAGCGAGACCTTCGTGGCCGCGCTCGCGCAGGCCCAGGTCACCGCGCTCGGCGCCGGCGAGGCGGCGTACGGTTCGGTGCCCGCGGACCTGGTGGAGGCGTGCCGCCGCTACCGGGTACCGCTGTTCGCCGTCCCGGTCCAGGTGTCGTTCCGGTCGATCATCGACGCGATCACCGGCCGGCACCGCGCCCTGGTGGCCGCGCTGGCCGGCGGCGCCGGCCTCGCCGACCTGCTCCCGCGGGTCGCCGCCGACCTGGGCGCGTGCTGCTGGGTGCTCTCCCCCACCGGGCGTCTGGTCGCCGGGGACCGCCCCGCGCCGGACGGTCTCGCCTCCGCGTACCTGCGCGGCGAGCGGGTGCACCAGGGGTGCTCCCTGCACGCAACCGGCGCGGCGTCGCGGCTCACCGGCTGGTTCGTGGCCTGCGCGCCCCCACAGCCCGACGAGTCGGTGGCCGAACTGCTCACCCTGGTCGCCCTGGAACGGGCTCAACACGACCAGGCGGTACGGGTGGAGCGGCGGCTCGCCGCCGAACTGCTGCGCCTGGTCGCCCGCGACGCCGACCCGGTCGACCTGGCGGCCGGGCTACGCTCCTGCGGGCTGTCCCCGGACGGGACGTTCCTGGTCGTGGTGACCCGCTTCGGCACGGCGGCCGACGCCATCCTCGACGAGATCGTCCGTCCGCTCGCCCCCTCCACCGCGGTAGCCGATGTGGATGGTGAGGCGATCGCGGTGCTGCCGGCGGACGGCGACCTGGTCGGCGCGGTTCGCGCGGGCGTACGGTCGCTGGAGCCCGGCCTGGGCACGGCCCGGCTGGTGGTCGGGGTGAGCGAGCCGGCGACCGGCGCCGCTGCCCTGCCCGCCGCGCTCGTGCAGGCGCGCCACGCCCGCGAGTACGCCGCGTCGCGGGACGGACCGGCAGTGGTGGTCTCCGCCGGCGAGCTGGCCTCGCACGTGCTGCTGCTCGCCGGGGTGCCGGCCGCCACGCGCCAATCCTTCCAGAGCCGGCTGCTCGGCCCGCTGGTCGACTACGACCGCGCCCACGGCGCCGACCTGGTCCGCACGCTGGACACGTTCCTGGCCTGCTCCGGTTCGTGGACCCGGTGCGCGGCCGAGCTGCACCTGCACGTCAACACCCTGCGCTACCGGATCAGCCGCATCGAGCAGCTCACCGGCCGCGACCTGAGCCGCTTCGCCGACCGGGTCGACTTCTTCCTGGCCCTGCGCCTGGGCTGACTTCCGCGCGAGTCGTGGCGGGTGCATGACGCATCGACCGTCACCGGGCGGGCGGGGTGTCCAGGTCGGCGTCGTCGGCCACGTCGCCACACTGAACAATCTGGACAGCGTCGGCGTGGCGGGCCAGGTACGACCGGGCGCCCTGATCGCCGACCGCCAGCCGGACGATGCCCGCCCAGTGGTCGCGGCCGAGCAGGACGGGGTGTCCGCGCCGCTCGCCGTACCCGGCCATGGCGAGCGCCGCGGGCTCGGCGAGCGCGGCGAGCCGGCGTACCGCTTGCGGTGAGATCCCCGGGGTGTCGACGAGCTGGACGACGGCGGCGGAAGCGTCGGTGCCGGCGAGGGCGGCCAGGCCGGCGCGCAGCGACGAGCCCATGCCACTGGGCCAGTCGGGGTTGTCGACCAGGGTCACCTCGCCCAACCGGGCCTGCGCCCGGACTTCGTCGGAGGCCGCGCCGAGCACCACGACGATCGGGGCGCAGCCGGCCTCGCGCAGCACGTCCACGGCCCGCTCCACCAGGAGGCGGCCGTCGTAGCGGACCAGCGCCTTGGGGCCGCCGTACCGGCGCCCTGCGCCCGCCGCGAGGACCAGCCCGCCGACCATGCCCCACCCTACCGCCGACCCTGTGCGTCGCGATCGACGCGTCGGGGTGCCACCGGCCCTACTACCTGCGTCGGCCACGCCGCCAGTCGCGCACCATCAGGGCCAGCAACACCACGAGAGCGATTGCGATCAGGCACAGCACGCCCTCCCCGGTGAACTGCGGTCGGCGGTCGTCCAGCGGCGGGTCGGACGCGAGCGGCCCAAGCCCGCCGGTCGTCAGCAACCGGAGCGAAGGCACGCCCCACATCATCGGCCACTGTCGCTGGCTTGCGCAGGGATTCTATGAATAAGTCGGGGGTACGAAGATGCAACCGGACCGCGAGCGCGTGCTGTACGAGGGCCGGTCTGCGCGCTCCGGCATGTGGATCCGCGTGACCACCCGCTGGTGCGTGGTGGGCGAGGACCACTACCCGGTCGCCGAGCTGACCCTGGTCGGCTCCGCCCGCGGCGAGCGGGACCTGTTCCGCGCCCGCAAGGCGGCCGGCTTGGTGGTCGTCCTGGCCGTCCTGGTGGTCGCGGCCGTGGCCATCCGCAGCGGACGGACCCGGGAGATCTGGACCGCACTCGGCGTCACCGTCGCCGCGACCGCCGCGGTCACCGCACTGCCCGGCGCGCTCGGCCGCTTCCTGCGCCGCACCTACCAGATCTGGGCGATCTACCGCGGCGCCCATGTCCTGCTGTTCGACACCGCGGACCAGGAGCAGTACGGCCAGGTGGCCCGGGCGCTCATCCGCGCCCGGGAACTCACCCTCGGCTGAGCCGGTCCGGCGAGTAGGTGCGGCCCTTCCACGCCGCGCCGCGCCCGCGGTAGTGCTGCACCGCCGAGTCCACGGTCATCGCCAGGTACAGCATGGCGGTGAACGGCAGCAGCAGCGCGGCCACCAGCGGCTGCCGGTAGTAGCGCAGCATCGGCATGTACAGCAACGCCATCAGCAGCCACGCCGCGGCGCCCAGAGCGAGCAGGCCGGGGCGCGCCAGCACTGCACCGGTCACAGTGGTCACCGGTGGGACTCCGAACACCAGGGCCAGGCCCAGCACCGTGCCGGCCAGCAGCAGGACCGAGTGGCGCAGCTGGGCGTACGCGCTGCGGGAGACCATCAGCCACAGCGAGGCCAGGGTCGGGTACGGGCGGACGCTGTCCACCCGGTCGGCCAGGCCGAGGTAGGTGCGGGAGCCGGAGCGCTTGAGCAGGCGGGCGAGCGCGACGTCGTCGATGACCGCGCCCCGGATGGCGGCGACTCCTCCGGCCCGGTCCAGCGCGGTCCGGCGCACCAGGCAGCAGCCACCGGCCGCGGCAGCGGTCCTCGCCCCCGGCCGGTTGCTCCACCGGAACGGGTAGAGCAGGGCGAAGAAGAAGACGAACGCCGGGACGACCAGCCGCTCCCAACCGGTGCGCACGCGGAGCCTGGCCATCTGTGAGACCACGTCCAGCCGGTGGCCGACGGCGGCCCGGACGAGCACGGTGAGCGAGTCGGCGCGGTGTGCGATGTCGGCGTCGGTGAAGAGCAGGAATTCCGCCTCGCCAGCGGCCTGCACACCGGCGTGCACCGCCCACAGCTTCCCGGTCCAGCCGGGTTCCGGCGGCCCGGGCCGCACCACCGTCACCCGTTCGCTGATCCGCGCGGCCAGCTCACCGGTGCCGTCGGTCGAGTCGTCGTCGACAAGGATCACCCGTACCGGCCCCGGGTAGTCCTGGTTCACCAGCGTGGGCAGGGTCGCCGGCAGCACCTCGACCTCGTTGCGGGCGGGCACCACGACCGCCACGCGCGGCCAGCGGTCCGGATCGGGGGCGTCCGGCAGCCGGACGTCGGTACGCCAGAACATGCCGCGCCCCAGCGCCAACCAGACCCAGACCACCAGGGCCAGCCCGGCCAGAAAGACAAGCACCGACACAGCTTGTCAGACGGATCACACATCGATGGCATGCGCCCCGGGGACCCGGCCGGGTAAGCAGATCAGATGGACATCGGTATCGGTCTTCCCAACACCCTCGACGCGGACGGGGCCACCGTCGTCGCCTGGGCCCGCCGCGCAGAGGAGCGTGGCTTCCGGTCGCTGGCCACGATCGACCGGATCGTCTACCCGACCTACGATTCGCTGACCTCGCTCGCCGTCGCCGCCGGGGCCACCTCACGGATCGGCCTGCTCACCGACATCCTGCTCACGCCGCTGTACCCGCCGGTGTGGCTGGCCAAGGCGAGCGCGAGCCTGCACGCCACGTCCGGCGGCCGGCTGACCCTGGGCCTCGGTGTGGGCAGCCGGCCGGACGACTTCGCCGCGATGCAGCGGGACATGGCGCAGCGGGGGAAGCTGATGGACCAGGCGCTGGACCTGCTGGAGCGGGCCTGGGCGGGCGAGGGCGTGACCGGCGGATTCCCGGTGGTGCCGGGTGCGGCGGCCGGCAGCAAGGTGCCGGTACTCATCGGAGGCACCACAGACGCGGCCGTGCGGCGGACCGTGCGCTACGGCGACGGATGGACCGCCGGCGGCGGCGGTCCGCAGGCCGCCGGGCCGATGGTGGAGAAGATCCGCCGGGCCTGGCGCGAGGCCGGCCGCGAGGACGAGCCGCGCTTCGCCGCGCTGGTCTACTTCGGACTCGGTGACGAGAAGGCGTCGCGCGCCTCGTTGCACAAGTACTACGGGTTCCTCGGCGAGTGGGCGGACACCATCGCCGACAGCGCGATCCGCACGCCCCAGGCGGCCAGGAACGCGACCCGTACCTATGCCGGCGTGGGGGTGACCGAGCTGGTCTTCATCCCGACCGTGCCGTCGCTGGACGAGGTGGACCGCTTGGCCGACGCCGTCCTGTGAGACCCGGCCGGGCCGGATGCGGTGCGCCTGCCCTGCCCACGCGGGCGCCCATCCGGCCCGGTGACCTGGTCGTGCAAACGGCCACGGTGGTTCCGCCCGGTTGGCGTGCGCGGGTGGCGAAGATCAGGCAAAGTGGACAGGGTGGTGATACCCGTCCACGACCGGAACCCGACCCGGCGCACGCCCTGGGTCACCTACCTGCTCATCGGGCTGAACGTCCTCTTCTTCCTGCTCAGCCCGGCGGTGCGCAGCACCGGTGTGGGCGGTCCCAGCACCGCCGAGCTGTGCCGGCAGGAGGCGTTCTACGACAAGTACGCTGCGATTCCCAGCGAGCTGATCCACAACGACCAGCTCAACCGGGTGCCCACCGGTGAGGTTGGGGTCGACCCGCGCACCGGCCGGGTCGGCTGCGTGGTAGCGCCCCCGGACTACAAGAAGATCCCGTTCCTGTCCGTGCTCTACTCGATGTTCCTGCACGGCGGGTGGCTGCACCTGCTGGGCAACATGCTGTTCCTGTACGTGTTCGGCAACAACGTCGAGGACCGGCTGGGGCACTTCAGGTACACCGTGTTCTACCTGTTTTGCGGCTACGTCGCTGGTTACGGGTTCGCGCTGGCCCAGGCCGACTCCACGCAGACCCTGATCGGGGCGTCCGGCGCGATCGCCGGGGTGCTCGGCTCCTACCTGGTCCTCTACCCGCGGGCCCGGGTGTGGAGCCTGGTGCCGTTCCTGTTCTTCATACCGCTGCCGCTACCGGCCTGGGTGGTGCTCGGCCTGTGGTTCGTGCTGCAGTACATCTACTCGGCCGGATTCGCGGTCTCCGGGGCCGGCGTGGCCTACCTCGCCCACGTCTTCGGCTTCATCGTGGGCTTCCTGCTCTCGCTGCCGCTGCGCGGCCGGCGACCACCGCCGGCGTACTACCGGTACCGGTACCCCCCGCCCGGTCTGCGGTACTGACCGGCGGGCACGCGGCGAACCGCCGCGGCGGCCTGTGCCCGGCCCCCCCCACCCCGCCCCACCAGCCCCCCGC